>DSAJ01000138.1 GCA_011372835.1 Methanomicrobia archaeon
ATCGACCAGGTCGCGCCCTCACCTGGGATGTCGGTGTCGTCGACGCCGAAGACGAGCTTACGGTAGGCGGGCAGGTGCATCGTCGCGCGGCCCAGCTTCGCGCCGCCCCCCATGGAGTGGATCTCGACACCTGAGATGTTCGACGCCATGCCGCGCCCCATGGTGACCGAGACCCCTGCGCCCGCGAGTCCGGCATAGGTGATGGAGACGGTGTCGCCGCTGATCACGGCTTGCTCGATGCCAGCGCCGCAGATGCCTGGTATGAGGTCGAGCTTCTCCTTGCCTGTCGAGAGTATGAACGTGTTGTGCGCGCCCTGGTTGATGCCGGCGCGTATGAGCCGCGACGTGCGCGGAAAGTGGTAGCAGTCCCATGCCGCCCCTCCGTCGCACATGCCTCGCGCATGGTATTCGTGGAGCTCGATGGCATTGCCTGTATCGTCTACGAGTGCAAATATCTTGTCAAAAGGTGTCATGTAAGGCAGGTCGCCGCACTGTGACACGATGTCTTCCCGTCTCATCATGTGATCACGTCCCGTCCTCGCGGCCTGGACACGAAGACGATTTTAGTTAGAATGCGTGCTGCATTATATGTATTTTTCGATGATTGTGCAACACAGCAATGGTTAGGGCAACTATTTATCTCAACCATGCCATTCTCGCGTCGCCGCCACACATCTCCGGTCATGCCTTGGGCGATGCATGCCACCCCTTGGCGCGACGCACGACGAACTGGAACGGCATGGGCATAAGGTCCCAGGCGACCTCGTAGAGGACGACGGAGAGAACGATGAGCGGCGAGAAGAACTGCGATGTGAAGACGATGCCAAGCGTGATGTTGTTGTATGCTATGACGGTGGCCGATGCCACCCTGTCCTCGATGGGGCGCCAGTACGATGCGTACCAGCCGATGATGTGCTGCAGGACGGAGATGCCCATGAAAAAGAGCGCGATCGTTATCGCCTTTCGGACGTTGTCGTAGATGAACTCGGCGTTGTTGCCGACGGGGCCGATGATGACGAAGAAGAGCAGCAGGATGTTGAGGGATGCATAGAAGGGTTTCGTGCGGCGTATGAGGCCCGGTACGGTCCACTTGGTGAGGACGGCAAGCGTAAAGGGAATGAATATGGCCTGGGCGAGCATCAGGAGCATTTCGGTGAAGCTCGCATCGGTCTCGACGCCGATGAGCAGCCTGATGAGCAGGGGCATCGTGAACGGTGCCAAAAGCGACGTTATCGTCGTCATGAGCAGCGCGATGTTGACATTCCCTTTGAGAAGGTCGGTAAACGACGTCGAGGCGATCGCGGCGGGAAGGCTTCCCACGATGAGCGCGGCCGCGGCGATCTCGGGGTAGACGGCACGCGTGACAGCGAAGACGGCAACAGGCGTCACGATGAGGATTATGAACGTGAGGTATCCCATGTATCCGGCGTTGGCAGCGTGCGCCTTGAGCTCGCGCAGGTCGATCTTGAGGATGGTAAGATACATCACACCCATGAGTATATACAGTATGTAAGGATTGAACATGCGTGCGAATCCGGGAGCCACCATACCAACGACGAATGCGAGGGCTATGACGAGTGAGAAGTTGTTCTCGATGGCGGCACGCATGGTCTCGAATGTTCAGGCACGTTAAAAAACGTTTGCGATGGTCACGACGCGCCCGCGGGTGGTCGACATCCCGTGGTAAAGAGAGGACTGCCCCGTTCTCCATCCTGCAATCCCGCAAGCATTGAATGTCCTCCCTACCGCTGCTTCCTTCCGGACCTGGCGGGGTTCGGGAGACAAGGCGCGTTAACCCTTTCCTCCAAAAGGGCCTCGCGCCCCACCAATCAAGCAGGACAGGACTTCATTGGCGTAGGCAGCACCTTTGCCACGTTCAGTCGACGCCCCGAGGGCTTCGGTCCCAGCATCTAGACGGTTTCTGGTAACAGGGCACGCCTACCTCCCCGACCTAGTCGCATCACATCTCGCAGGCATGCATTTAAATCTTTTCTCGTCTTGGCCTGCACACAGGACCCTGGCCCGCATACGCCTCCCTCTCCTCGCGATTCTTTTCTAAACCGATAAGCTTATATAGGCATATGTGTTACCAGTGAAAAAAATAACGTAAAATTCATGTCTTTGAAAGTTTCAATAGATTCATTATATTTTATTTTTGCAACAAATAACACTAATATTTTCATATTCTGATTAAATGTTGCAACCTTCTGCAATAGGTTCGAAAAACAATATAAAGCGCTCTTTTTTTACATTCTCTAGGTGATTCTATCAGTGACACTGGAAGCGGCGGAGACACAATGCGACTTCAAAAGTCACTTGGGAGCTGGTACCTGTTCGCCATGGCGACAGCTGCCGTTATAGGACCCTGGTTAGTGATGATGCAATGGTGGATCTCACTTACCGGTGCGTCTATAGCTCTCTCGTTCTTGGTCGTCGGATTGATGTGTATCCCCATAGGATTGGTGTATGGTGAAATGACCGCCATGCTACCATTCGTCGGTGGGCCTTTCGTCTTTATACAAAACGCGTTTGGCAAAGAGGCTTCGTTCTGGACTTCATGGGCGCTTTTGCTCTCGTACACGACAGTGCTTTCGTTCCAGCTCATGGCACTCATGTGGATCGTTGAATATCTGTGGTGGCCCGGCATGCCGTTGACCTCCATGATGATTATCGCAGCTATACTTGCCGTGGGCTTTGCTATAATGAACTCTCGTGAGCTCATTATCAGCGCTACAGCACAGTTCTTGATGTTCTTGGTACTCGTTGTTATAGCTGTGACAATCGTGGTACTCTTCGTGTCCCACCCGACGTTCGATACGGCTAACTGGAGCCCGTTCTTCCAAACAGGAAGGGACGGATTCTTTACTGCTACGGCCCTCATGGTGACGATGTTCTTCGGATTCGAGATCATCCCGCAGTTCGCCGAGGAGTCCAAATATCCGACCGAGAAGCACTGGAGGCTTATCGTTGGCTCCATCATCTTCTGCATCGCGTTCTACGGCGGCCTTTGCATCGTGAACGCAGCGATGCTTCCATTCGACACCATCGTCAACGAGACGCCGATGGTAAGCGCCACAATCGCGGGGGCGCTTTACGGCACATGGGCCCAGTATGCGATAGCATTGGCCAACTTCTGTGCGCTTGCGACATGTCTCAACGGATTCTGGCTTGCCGGCTCCAGGCTGCTCTACAGCATGGGCCGTTCCCGCATCCTGCCGCGCCAGTTCGGGAGCCTCAACAAGCACCACGTGCCATCGACGGCCAATTGGTCAATACTTGCTGTCACGCTGTTCTTCATTGCCATTTCAGGCACACAGTGGCTGGAATACCTCTTTACTCTGATGGCGATTGGCGTTGGTATAACATATACC
>DSAJ01000136.1 GCA_011372835.1 Methanomicrobia archaeon
CTCGGTAACAAGGAATATCTCACGTTCGTCCCTTTTCATGAGCTTCTTGTCTGTGATGACGACGACGGGGGAGACCTCGTTGTAAAGCTCCAACGACCGTGCCATTGTGATGTCCTTTTTCGACTCCGCACAATAGAGAACGCAATCAGCCTTGAGGTCCCGTGCGATCTCGAATCCTTTTTCCAATATGGTCTGTTCCATTGGTCGTTCACTTCTCCTTGAAGACGACCTTTCCACGCGGCTCCTTCTCTGCGAAGACCTGGCCCTTGAACGTGTACAGGTCAATATCTCCAGTGAGCCATGCGTCGGGTTGCAGTCCGGCCTTCACGCACGTTTGCGAGATAAACTCCTCCTTGTCCCATCCCCATTCGACAGGCACCTGTGGGAGGAGCAATCCCTTATAAAAACCCTTCTCTACGATGAGGCCGTGGGTGCCGACCTCGAATTCCTCAAGATAGTCCCTTCCCCGCCTGTCCACAAGGACGGGTGGGGTGAGGACGGTGACCTCCACGGTGATGGAGTCCATCTCGTCTATCGTGACAGAGGCAAATCGGGGATCGCGCGTTGCCGCAATGATCGCTGCTTCGGTCGCTGCGTCTATCAATCGGTGAGACGGTTCGGGAAACCCTATGCACCCGCGCAGGCAGTGGTCTGGGTACGTGGAGAGCGTAACGAAGATGCCCGAACGTTCCTTGAAGGAATCTGGATACGATTCAGGCGTATAAACCTCGTTGCTGAGGTGTGCCTCGATGGAACGTCTCGCTATCCTGACCAGGGCCGTCCCCTCCTCGATAGAAAGCATGATTAATGTTCGCTCATTGCATTAATAAAACTTATTATCAATTTCAGGTAATATTGCTTATCAATCGACTAAGCACACTGCTCCTACACTCGAGTGCGTGCATTGCCATCGAGCGAAGGCGCAAGCCCCAGCTGTTTGAGCGCATCTGCAGTTGGCACGCCGTTACGATCCCATCCGCGCAACTCGTAATACCTGTCGACCATTGATGCGAGGTCGACGGTATTGCCGCGTGCAGGGCCCTGTGGCAACGGTTCGTGGAGAATGCGATCGGGCAGGGTGTCGCTACACGTACCGCCGAATGATATGTCGATCATGCGTTCGAGCGTCACGATGCGTTCGCCACACCGCAGTAACTGCTCTGCATCATAGTGCCCCCCTACCACGTCGTGGAGGAGCGTCGCCAACATTCCCGGGGTGACAGCATACGTCGAGAACGTTGCATACTTGCACATCTCTGCGGAATCGACAACGGCGCTGAAGTTCTCATGCCACGTGACAAGCTCGGCCTTTCCTCGCTCATCATAGGGATCGCTCGCATGACGATCGCCAAACCGTTGCTGTGCCTCGGATGGCGGGTATCCGAGAAGCTCGAAGTTCGGCAGGGCGCGGAGATGGTCTGCCCCGCGCGATGACACGGCCCACCCTAGAGCGAATCCCTTTGCCGCCCTTCCATCGAAGGCCGGCACCTCCATGCCCTTGACATGGAGCGCGTAGGGACGAGCCGCAGGGCCCACCCGCTTCGTGTATCGTCGGACACCTTCTGCGAGCGAATCGCCATATCCCTCCCTCCGCGCTATCATCTCGATGAGTGAGAGCACTGAGCCCTCGTTGCCCCACGCAAGGTCTATTCCCCCTGTATCACGCGCGGAGATGATGCCGCGCTGCCAGAGCTCCATGGCAAATCCAATCGTGCTGCCGCACGATATCGTATCGAGCCCAAGCTCGTTGCACGCCCTATTTGCCTCGATGATGGCGGGAAGCGACATGATGCCGCACTTCGGTCCGAGACAGACGATCGATTCGTACTCAGGGCCCTCTGACGTGATATGTCTTCCATCGGCCGATGTGGCAATCGCGATATTGGAGCAATGTATGGGGCATGCAAAGCATGCAAAGGATCGTTTCCGGTGGTGTGTGTAGAATCGTTCGCAGGAGATCGCATCGTAGTCATCGGCCACGCCCTGCTGATTGTTGCGCGTGGCTAGCCCCCCGCCAAGCTGGGCGGAGTCGATCAGAAAAGGCGTCCCGCGTTCAGAAAGTGTGGGATAGACCGGATCAGCGTAGATGGCCTCCAGCGTCTCGCCGACATGTTCGTGGAATGGTTCCGGGTGGGCGATGTCAACGCCGCCGGTGCCCCGCAGGGACAGTGCCTTAAGGCGCTTTGATCCCCATACGGCGCCGATGCCGCATCGGGCCGCAGCACGCGAGCCGTCAGCGATGAGCGAAGCGTAGCGCACGCAGTTCTCCCCCGCAGGACCGATCGATATCACGTGCGCCTCCGTATCGCCGCATCGCTCGCGCACCATACGTTCGGTCTCGCTCACCGCAGCCCCCCAGATGTCGGATGCGTCGTGAAACGATATGGTGCCGTCCTCCACGTGTACGTGAGTGGGGTGCTCGGCACGGCCGGTAATGACGAGCGCGTCGTAGCCGGCATACTTCATCTCTGCCCCTACGTGCCCCCCTGCGTTGCCGTCGCCGAGGATCCCTGTGAGTGGCGACCTTGCACCGATCGTGATGCGACCCGTCGAGGGTGCGAGCGTGCCTGCCAGGGGACCGACCGCAAGTACCACTGTGTTGTCAGGGCCGAGGGCATCGATGCCCGGTGGAACGAGGTCATGGATAAGCTTGGAAGTGAATCCCCGTCCCCCTATGAAGTCTCGCCTGAGCTCAGGAGGGAGCACGCGCGAGGATGCATGGCCATTGCCAAGGTCGATATAACCTATCATTCCCGCATAACCGCCCATACGTATCCTATGCGCGATCGGCATTAATAATGTCTTTCACGACTGACACAACGAGTGCGGCGCACATCGACCGTTACCTCTTTAAGCAGGTCCTATACAATCACTGTGTGCATGATCGACTCCTTGAAGAGATACACGACATACGTGAGAGCATCGGAGTCAGTAAGCGGCATCCCGTCATCACCCGTGTACGCGAGGAAGGCGACGCCCTTTTCATAGAATGCGAGGACCGGGCAGACAAGAGCATTGTCATTGGCACGGGGGGATGGGTCGTCGGCAAGCTCGCCACCCGCCTAGGATATGCGCGCATCACCGTGAGCTCCCGATTGGATGGCATCATGCGCCTGCGTATGCGGATCGCTTCGCGCCGTGCGATTCCCGGATGGGCGCACCATGTGCGTGCGTTCTTCGATCGATTCGTGGAAGGGACGACCCCTCTTCCTTTCTCGGCGGTGGTAATGGGCGAGGAACTTATGTGGGCATGTGGATTCCTCGAGGCTTTCGGGGGGTCGCCCACCCTGATGCATACCGGATTCGTCGATGAGCATGTCAAAAACGCATACCCACATACGACGTTTGTGA
>DSAJ01000080.1 GCA_011372835.1 Methanomicrobia archaeon
CTATAATAGAATGTGCCAAGATATGGCGAAAAAAAACAGAAAATCGTGTTGGTGTTCAGTTTACATATCCCTCTAGAATTTACTTTTCAGAAAGATCGGTCATGCCCCCCCCTATAGATTGGCTTCGTTTTTCCATTGGGCTAGTATCCCGGTTGACATATCCCCAATAGTGGCAAGTTGGATGCACGAGGATGCCGGAAGAACTAGTTTTGAATAATCATGGCATATGATTGAACACCGTTCCACTAGTCAGGGGGATTTTGATAGTGTGAAGGTGCAAGCACGTGTATTTTTATTTTAGGTAGTTGGTCAAGGGGACGTGGATCAACCATTATTATTCCCATTCTAGAGAAATAATAATTTTAAAAAAGGAACGGGAAAGGATTTTTCAACTATGAGGATCATACTATCCGTGAGGTGATAGAACATGCAGCAAGGAGGCATCGGCCCACCACCAGGCGTTCGCCGACCTGGTCGCGGCCGCGGGCCACCTGACTCGTGCCAGTGTCCCGAGTGTGGCCACGAGGAGCCCCATACACTACGAAAACCATGCAGCGAGATGACGTGTCCCAAATGCGGGGCGCGCATGATCCGCAAGTGACCTTCTTTTGGGCTCGGCCGGGGGGCGCGACCCTCTTGGCTGATTTTGCCATACGATCTCTTTTCCTGAAAAGGGAGTCTTGACATCAATTATTTATTCTCCTTCGCCATAGTTGTTTGCGGTTGGTGAGCCTATGGCCTTCTTCTTTTATCCGATGAATGAGCGATACGCAAAGGAGATCGCATACGAATGGACGTATGAGGAGCCATACTCCTTCTACGACCTCACCGCCGATGAGGACGACCTTCGGGAGTTTTTCGACCCTGAGACATGGGACCGCACATTTGCTGTTCTTGACCACGGTTGGCGGCTCGTGGGATTCTTTACATATGGCTTTACTCCTGGATGCATGGAGATCGGCCTCGGCCTTGCCCCATGGATGACAGGGCGTGGAGAGGGTGGGATGTTCGTACGCTCGGGCATCGCGTTTGGCCTCCAGCATTTTTGCTATGAGGGAAGCCATGTATGCCTGAGCGTGGCTTCGTTTAACAAGCGTGCCATACGTACCTACCTGTCGGCGGGGTTCGAGATCGAGAGGACCTTCATGCAGAAAACGAACGGGGACGAACACGAGTTCGTCCGCATGAAAAAAAGGATAAGAAAGAAGAGATGAGCTCACTGGAGCTCTTTTTTCAGGAATCTGTTGTAGGCGAGGGCAAGCGATGGTATTGCATACCCTGCAAACACCAGAAGCGCCGTTCGCACCGTCGGATGGTATATGAGCACCTGGAACGCGCCGAAGTCCTGCTTTACCGTTTCAGGGAACGGGGTGACCATGATGTCCTGTATCACCGTGCTCATAGACGTGATGACGAAGAATGGCTCCTGCCCCACGACCGTCAGCACTCCCTCCACCATTGAGAAGACGAGGAAAAAGAGCGCGAACACGATGACGCTGGCGGCAAGTGTCGACTTCATCATCGTCGAGATGAGAAACGTTACCGACATGAGCGTGAACATGTAGCCTATCGCCAGAAGCAGCGACCAGACCGTTTCGAGCGGCACCGCCTGGTTGATGCCGAAGTCAAGTACCGCTGCAAGCACATAGTAGGCTGCGAGCACCCCTGCCGAGACCAAAAACGCCGAGAGGAACTTGCCGACGAAGATCGTGCGCCTTCGCACCGGATTCGGGTAGAGCACGAACGCCGTTCCCTTCTCGAAATCGTAGACGATCGAGTCCACCCCGAAGAGCGTCACGATGAGTATGACAAGGATGTTTGCGAACTGTGCGAAGAACTGTATGAACTCATCCGCATTGGGGTAGGCCTCGCCAAGCGCGGGCGGGATGATCATGATGGCCACCGCGATGACGGCGATGAGGCCGAGCATGATGTAAAGCTTCTTTCCGCGCAGGAACTTGAGCATCTCGTAGCGCATGATCGTCATCAGTTGTGAGAGGTCAGAGACCGTGCTCATTGTATCATCTCCATGTAGATGTCCTCGAGTCCAAGTCCCTTTGGTGTGAACGCCGTGAGCGGTATACCGCGATCGATGAGCTCGCGCATGAGGTCCATCCTGCATTCTTCCGTCTCACCCTGGAAGATGAGGAGGTAGTGCTTCACATCGGTGAGCTTGATGTCCTTGACGATGGGGTGCGACCTCACCGTCTCCAGCTGTTCCTCCGTGAGTGGGGAGAGTGTCTCGATGGTCGCTTCCTGGACGCCCGAGAGCTTGCTTGAGAGCCCGCGCATCGTGTCGTAGGCGAGGATCTCGCCCTTGTTGATGAGCGCGACCTTGTCCGCTATCTGCTGTACCTCTGAGAGCAGGTGAGAGGAGAGAAAGATCGTCTTCTCGTGCTTGAGCTTGTTGATGAGCTGGCGTATCTCCGCCATTCCCTTCGGGTCGAGACCCGAGGAAGGTTCATCGAGGATGAGCAGCTGCGGGTCGTGCAGGAGCGCCTGCGCCAGCCCGAGGCGCTGCTTCATGCCCTTCGAGAACGAACCGACGCGCGTGTCGGCCCAGTCCTGGAGGTTGACAAGGTCGAGGACCTCCTCTATCCTGCCCTCCAGACCGTCGACGCCACGGAGATTGCCCAGGTAGTTGAGCGTGTCGATCGGCGTGAGGTAAGGATAGAAGTCGGGCGTCTCGACGACGCATCCGACGCTCCTAAGTGCTTCCTTTTTGTTTTTCCTGATGTCATGACCGTTAAGGAACGCGGTACCATCCGTGGGGCGTATGAGTCCTGTAAGGATCTTAATCGTTGTGCTCTTGCCGGCACCGTTTGGCCCCAGAAACCCGACGCACTCACCCTGGTCGATCTCGAGGGATATGCCCTTGAGCGCGAGAATCTTGAAGGTGTAGCGCTTCGTTAGGTCGTTGAGCTTGATTGCTGGTTCCATGGTATCCACAGTAGTAACGTTGTGCATCGATTTAAAAATCTTTTTATATCTCGTATTATCCTAAAGAGTATTTTATATTCTAATTTAACTAACTATTTTATTTTATATTCCTTTTAATAATATATCTTATGTTTTTTCTTTGATTTTAGCAATAATTTTCGTTCCAGCATTTTGGTCACCTTACTCCTCCTCTCTTGGATGTTCGTTTTATATGCGACATTGATAATCAATAGTGGTGGTAACACATGGAACGATACATACCATTTCCCATATTGTTGAAGAACGGACTAATGCATACCGACGCGCCCCGAGAGGAAAAACATCAAGTGATATCCTCCATCTTCGGAAGGTAATCATTTTATATGCGTGCCGCATGAGTGGAGTACAGTATGAACATAAAGGA
>DSAJ01000056.1 GCA_011372835.1 Methanomicrobia archaeon
CCCGTGAGCGAGGACCTTGTCCGCTACACGCCGAAGCACCAGCGACACGACGTTGAAGTCGACGGCCCTGCCCTGCTCGAACTTCTCTTCGTCCCCCAGCGTCTCAAGCGATATCGCAATGGTGGGGTATCCGCACGATGCAGACTCGAGAGCGACGCCAACGGTGCCTGATGCCGTGATCTCCGTTGAGAGATTCTCGCCGAGATTGATGCCCGAGACGACAAGCGACGGGCAGATTCCCAATCCCCTGATGGCATAGAGCAACGAGTCAACGGGCGTGCCGCTCGTGGCATGCGCCGTCGTTGATTCGAACTCGACCTCTCTCACGCGTATCGGCTTGTAGAGCGTGAATCCGCGCCCCGTGCCCGTTTTTTGCGACTCAGGGGCGCAGACGACGATGTCGCCGCTGCC
Organism: Methanomicrobia archaeon; assembly: GCA_011372835.1. Taxonomy (GTDB): domain Archaea; phylum Methanobacteriota_B; class Thermococci; order Methanofastidiosales; family NM3; genus NM3. The sequence goes on from DSAJ01000056.1 coordinate 412, forward strand.
CCGCATGGCGCGATAGCTCGCGACGAGCCCGTGCGAATCGATGCCGTCGTCGTTTGTTAGAAGCACGACCATACGTTGCATGGTGTTAGCAAGATATATGTTTTTTTTCATTTCGCAACATATTTAGTTGACATAAGATTATTATTGTGTAACTTTGATGTATATACTGATGCCTGGGAGGGCCGTGCTGCATGTAGAGGACGATGCTGATTATGCTGAGATGTTTTAGCTTCAGATGAGGCGCCAGGCATGCAAGGCAGGGTGTGACCCCCTTGTGTTCGAAACAGTGCCGACGGTGCGAAAGGCGTTTGAGCGCTGTGACGACAGGGCATACGGCTGTGTCGTCTGCGATTACCAGCTCCCGGACGGGAATGGCCTCGACTTCTTGGAGCGCTACCGTTCGCAGCACGCACATCGTCCCGTGATATTTCTTACAGGCCAGGGCGATGAGTCGGTGGCGCGAATGGCGTTCAAGATGGGCGCAAACGATTACTTCACCAAGGATGATGGATTTGCCGTGTACGAGCGCATCTACAATGCCATCTGCACCCAGATCCACCACTTCGAGGAAGGGCGCGTGCGCCGGGAGACGGAACGCAAGCTTCGAAGCGAACAGGAATGGGCCCGTACCTACTTCAGGCTCGCCGATGTCCTCATGATCGGATACGATGCCGCCGGCACCATCACCCACGTCAACGAGGCCGGGCAGCACATCCTAGGGTACAGTCATGAAGAACTGAGCGGTGTGCCGTTCGTATGCGAGCTGCAGCCGCCGTATGAGCGCGAGGAGGTCAAGGACGTTCTCGAACGGCTTCGCACCAGCCCGCCCGGCACGATCATCACCAACGAGAACGACATGGTCACCAAGGACGGCACGCGGCGAACGTTCTTCTGGAGGAACTCAGCGATCTTCGACGAGAAGGGTCGCATCGCAGGGTTTCTCGCATCAGGGATGGATATCACTGAACACGCACGACAGGAAATGCGCATACGTCATCTCAATCGTTTGCTGGATGCTATACGTTCTGTGAATCAGCTCATCGTGCGCGAACAAGACGCGTCGACGCTGTTGCAACGGGTATGTGACATCGTGGTGACGTCGCATGGATATGCCGACATCCATATCGTGCTTTTCAAAGAGGATGGTTCATGCCGTGCCTTTTCTCCCTCATCTCCTGGAAGCGACACGCCCGATATCAGGAAATCCCTCGAGACGGGGACGGTGCCACCGTGCATGAAGAGGGCCATGGACCAGGCTGGGACGGTGGTCGTTTGCCGCCCCGATGACACATGTCGCACATGTGCGATAGGTACGACCCGCCCCAGACTACGCTCACCCACCGGCTTTCATACGCTGGACGCCACTATGGCGTTATCTTCGTCAGGCTCGCCTCCGATTGCGAGAGATGCGCCCAAGACGTTGAACTCTTCGATGAGATGGCTCACGACCTCTCCTTCGCCCTCCATTCACTTGAGCTCAAGAACTCAAAAAAACATGCCGAGAAACAGCTGCGCGAGGGCCGAACGTATTACAGGACCATCATGGAGGCGAGCCCGATAGGCATCGTACCCTCGACCGAGACGGCCGCATCACTCATGCGAATACCGAGGCGCAACGCATCACCGGCCGCTCGCTCGAGACGCTCAAGGGCATGTCGTTTGACGATTCCGCATGGGAGATAAAAAGCAAGGATGGGGGCCATATATCCTCCTCCAACCTCCCGTTTAGCGTCGTCAGGGATCGTCTGCAGCCCGTTTACGACGTGCGGCATACAATCAGAAAGGGGGACGCGTCGATCGTGCTCTCCATCAACGCTTCGCCGATCATCGATGAACATGGGATGTTTCAGGGGATGGTGGCGACCCTTACCGACAAGACGTCGGAGATGTCTCGTTATGCCATCCTCACCAAGATGCACCAGCTCATGAACGAGATGCTCATCGCGATGGATGACCACTTCTATGTAGTCGATTCCCGGTACCGTATCGTCATGAGCAACCAGCTGGGATGCAACTACATCCCGCCCGACAAACGTTCCGACTCGTTCCTCTGCTATCGGATGATAAAGGGACGCAGTGCGCCGTGCGACGACTGTCCCGTAACAGACATATTCGACCATGGTACGCGCAGCGTCAATGAATATGTGACGGGCGATGGGTCGACCTTCGAGGTGCGATACTTTCCATCTTTGACGACCACGATGACGTGGCGCTCGTTTCCTGCCTCTCCAGGGACGTCTCATCGTTCAAGGAGATAGAAAGGGCCCACTGGGAAAAGGAGCGCACCCTCACGCATTTCTCGCATGTCGTCTCGCACCACCTTAAGAACTACCTGGCGGCGATCCGCTGCTACGCAGAGCTGCAGGCCGACGAGGGCCTGGGTGGAGAGTATGCGCCCCTCATCATAGCTGCGGTCGACCGGATGAACGCCTATGTCAACAGCCAGCTGCACCTCGCCACGGCGGGAAAGCATGTTGATACGTTCCAGGACGTTGGGCTCAGGGAGCTGCTCGAGAACGTCGCAGACTCGTATCCGCTTCCTGTCGTCGTCGGCGACGTCCCTCACGTCAGAGGCGATCCCCAGCGCATCGAAGAGGTGTTTTCCAATCTCATACACAATGCGTGGAAAAACGGGAATGCCGGACGGGTGGAGATCTTCTCTGCGACCGATGACGAGGGCATACACGTCTTTGTCGCCGATGACGGGCACGGCATCCCTCCAGAGAGGACAAAGCGGCTCTTTGACAAGACGCAGCTCTCGCATGGCTCTGGCCTGGGCCTTCTCGTAGCACAGGAGGTGATGCACGCCCACGGCGGGTCGATACGCTTGAAGAGCACTGGCCCAGAGGGTACGGTGATGGAACTCGTTTTTTTACGCCCCAAAATGAAACCATAATCTTTAAATTGCCATAAACAGGTGGTATGA
>DSAJ01000154.1 GCA_011372835.1 Methanomicrobia archaeon
CCCGCACGCTACAATCCCGCCTCGGTCATCAAGGAGATGGAGCGCCTCGGCATTGGTACCAAGGCCACGCGCGCAAACACCGTCGACATACTGTTCAATCGCGGCTACATCAAGGGAAGGGAGATCCGCATCACCGAGATCGGACGAAAGCTTGTCGAAACCCTTGAGCACTACTGCAAGGAGATCGTTTCCGTCGAGCTCACGAGCCACTTCGAGGGTGAGATGGAGCAGATCCTCGCCTCCGAAAAGGAGCGCGGCCAGGTGCTTGACGAGGCCAAGCGCGACCTGCGCGAGATATTTGCTCACTTCAAGAAGCACGAGCGGGAAATAGGCAGCGAGCTCATCGAAGCGCTCATCAACAGCGAGAACGAGAATCTCGGGACATGCCCCGCATGCGGAGCCGACCTGAAGGTCATCACCTCGAAGACGACAAGCAAGCGATTCGTGGGGTGTTCCAACTATCCGAAGTGCAAGACGTCATACCCGCTCCCCCAAAAAGGCACCATCAACTTCTCGCCCGAGACGTGCACCGAGTGCGGGGCCCCCATGCTCAAGGGACGCCGCGGCCGTTCATCGTGCATTGATCTCTCGTGCCCCAGCAATGAGAAGCGAGAGGAAGCAGAGAAGAAGGAAGAAAAAGGGACCGTCAAGAAGACGGAGCAGGCAAGCAAGGATTAATCAAGCTTGTAAACGTCTGGCCGCCTGTCCTCTATGATGTTGTTCAATGGATTCATCGACTTGTCGCGACCACTTATTGGATCGATGTCGGCCACCCACACCTCCTCTTCGCTCTCGGGTGCGCGGTGCACGATCGTGCCGTCATGTGCCGTTATCTGCGACATGCCGATGTAGCGCAGTCCGAACTCATCGCCAACACGATTCGATGTGATGGCGTTCACCTTGTTCTCGACGCACCTCGTCACCATGGCGTTCGGACAGAACGGCAATACGAGATTCGCGCTGTGGAGCATGAGGTCAGCACCCATGAGCATGAGGCTGCGCATCGTCTCGGGGAAGAACCAGTCAAAGCAGACCATGAGGCCAACGTTGATGTCGCCGATAGAATGGACCTCAAGCTTCGAACCGGATGAGAAGAACTTCTTCTCGTTGTAGAACAGGTGTACCTTCTTGTACGATGATATGAAGCCCTCTGGCCCGACGAAGAGCTGCGAGTTGTAGACCTTGCCACCATGAAGCTCCGCGTAGCCCGCTGCTATGTACTGGTCCCGGTCGCTGGCGATCTCCTGGAGCATCTGCGAGGTAGGGCCGCTCGTGGCATCCTCTGCCAGTCCCTCAACCTGTCCCTTCTCCTGGAAGTTATACCCGGTGTTGAAGAGCTCGGGCAGTACCGCGATCGACGCCTCGCGCGCCTGGTCGAGCAATCGCGCCGCATGGTCGAGGTTCGCCTCTCGGTCGAGGAACTCGGGACGCATCTGTATATTTGCTACTTTCATGTACTTCACCTACACAATAGTTTTCTCATCGATATTGACCTGTGAACTGAACTTGTCGGGCTTGGGGACGAGGAACGGGATGATCTTCGAAAGGTCGTCGTTGAGGATCACGATGTCGACGACACGCGTAAACTCGATGAACTCCTTGCGCTGGCCGTCCATCGCCTTGGAAAACGATGACGTTATCGACTGCTTGATGGATTTTGAGGGATTGAACGCTATGGAAAGCCCCACCTCCCTGAACATGAATAGGTCGTTCTCATCGTTTCCCACAGCCACCGCATGGTCGAGGGAGATGCCATGTTCCCTGAGGTAGTTTCTCACGAAGTCGCCCTTTGATTTCAGGGTGAGGAGTTTTCCGTCGCTTATCTCACCGGTGAGCTTGCCGTCGACGACCTCGGGGGAGTTGCCGTACGCCTCAGTGATGCCGATACGCTCACCGAACGCAGCGGCGATCTCCGTGAACCCGTTCGTGACGATGACGGGCCGGTATGACGCGTCCTTGAGCTGCGTGATGGTCTCACGCACCGACTTGGTCATCTGCATGCGCTGTGCCGTCTTCCTGAGGACGTTTTCCGGTTGCCCGGTGAGGAACGTGGCTCCCTTGGAGAGAATCCACTCGAGGCCCACCTGCTTCTTGAGCTGGCCTGCGAAGACCTTCATGGCCTTGTCCTTCTTGCCGATGGTCCTGGCCAGCTCGAGCGCCTGCGCCTGGGGCGTCAGCACGCCGTCCATGTCAAAGAAGATGACATAGCTCATCATCTCACATCTCCCATAGTGTTTTAAGTGTTTTATGGTGTGGGGGTAGCACGCATGCATACGCCAGCAACGCTGCGAAAACCTTATGTTCGTAGCGATGATAGGGATATCGATGGAATTCAGGGAAGCGACGCCCCAGGAGCGTATGCGCTATTATCACGAGGAATGGGACCCATCCGACGTCCCGCGCTTCATCACCGACTCGATCGAGGAGCGCGAGTTCGCCTTCGATCACAACGGGCAGGGATACAACGACCGCTACAACGCGTTCCACAACGTCCATGAGCTCGAGACGAAGATGAAGACGCTCAATCCGTACGCCGTCTGTGCGTCCACCGCCTACTACGAACGTCCGCAGCAGCGGGAGGGATGGACCCGCGCAGAGCTCGTCTTCGACATCGATGCCAAGGACCAGCCCGTTCGCTCATGCGACTGCGAACCGGGATCGATCTGCGAGACGTGCCTCGAGGAGGGCAAGGAGCTTGCGCTCACCATCATGGACACGCTGCGCGACGACTTCGCCATACGCGACATGTACATGGCCTACTCCGGACGCGGCTACCACATACACGTCCTCGATGAGAACGTGCTTCCTCTCGAGAATCGTTCAGCGATACTCGAATATGTCATGGGTGCCGTCATGCCCACCGACTTCCAGATGATGGGCGGCTATGCGCGAACGTGGCGAAGGATGCTTGCCGTCATCATATCGAAGATGGATGAGAAAGACCTCTCGTTTCTTACTTCCCCCGTCGCAACGAGTGTCATCGAGCACAGGCCGACTATCCTGCGCAATCTCGAGGCACGCAAAGCGGACTTCCTCAACGTGCCGGGCGTGGGAAAGACCAGCAGGGACAAGTTCCTCGAGCGCTGCATGGAGCTCAACGGACAGACGGTCGACGGAAAGGTCACCATCGACACCAAACGCATCCTGCGCCTCCCCTCGACGCTCCATTCGAAGATATCGATGATATGCATGCTCGTCGACGATCCCGAGACGTTCGACCCGCTCTCGAAGGCGGTGCCCCGATTCGTCGAGGAGCGATAAAATAATCTAATTCTTATAATAAAAACAGAAACAACAACGCCGCGATCAGGA
>DSAJ01000055.1 GCA_011372835.1 Methanomicrobia archaeon
GGAATATAATGCATAATAATTATGTTTTCATTGTCATGTCTATTTTTCTTTCCATTATATGTATTCTAAGTTGCTCATCTGCTCAAATATCGGTGATAACACCCGAAAATGATGTGCACTCATGCGAACTCGCACCAAAATCGGCTCCATCTTTTCTTTTTGGTGTAGAAAATTCATTGTTTGACACAGACACGATTGGGTACGGCTACGTAGCATACGATCCAATAGGCACATATAGTGGCACCTGTTACTTTGCTCTAGATAGTCCTGGCACCATAACGCCCTTGAACACCCAGGCATCCGATTTCATAGCTACCGCGGATTTCGGAGAGGGGACGTTTTACGGCATTGTATATGGAGGTACACTAGTTACTGTTGATCCGGATGATGGCACTATCACGGTCATAGGCAGTACTGTAAACGCTACTGGCATGACGTATGATCAAACCACCAATACCATGTACGCAGTAGATGTAGATGGTGGATTGTGGACCATTGATCTTACTGATGGGTCAACATCTTATTTGACGACTACAATAGCTTATATCATAGCTCTCGAATGCTCTAATGATGGCACATTGTACGGCATCGAGATCGTCGGCGATACATTTGGTACAATAAACAAAGAAACAGGCGCCTGGGCAGAAATCGGTTCAATAGGCATGAGTCTCAATTACGCCCAAGATGCCTCTTTCGACCATGAAACTGGCACATTGTATCATGCAGCATATGACTCTTCCGCTTCACAAGGCAAATTGGTCACTATCGATCTTGCTACAGGTGCATCAACGTTAGTCGGTGTTTTCCAAAACGGCGTGGAGATGACCGGTTTTGCAATCCCTTCAGATGTCAACGCTGATCCAGTGGCAGAATTCTCATACGCGCCTCAGATGCCAAAGACAGGACAGACGATCTTATTTGATCCATCTGCTTCCTATGATCCCGACGGCACGATCGTGACCTACGAGTGGGATTGGGATGGCGACGGCATATATGACGCCACGGGTGCAACCGCGAGCCATTACTACCTTGCTGCAGGAGAACACGTTGTAAAATTGCGGGTCACCGATGACAAAGGGGCGGACAATACCTACAGCGAAGTGATCAACGTTAGCCCTCAGGCAAGCCCTATCGTCGCGTTCATGCCGTTGAAGAACACGCTTCTTACACATGTCAATGATTCGTATGCAACCATCCAAGGACAACTCCCGGAAGACATCCCTGACCACATTAAGGATATCCTTGAGCAAGTGGAGGGTCACATACACAATGCATCGAGCTCTGCCAATTCAATATATGTCATCGGCGAATTAAGGAAGGCGATCGAGCTTCTGGATGAAGTATCTTCCTCTCTTTGATTCTCCCGTTTTCCCTTTTCTCATACGGTCCTGTCGATGACAAACCTTATTATCTCCCATTCCCAATTTATCCTACATGAAAGGATGGTGCAACTCGCTACTGCGCATCGACCTCTCCAACGAGACCATCAGGGAGGAACGACCCGGGAGACAGCTCCTCGAAACGACGATAGGAGGCCTGGGCCTTGCCACGCATTACTTCTATGAGGAGACTCACGGCACTGTGGATCCGCTTTCTCCAGAAAACCCCGTCGTACTCGCCACTGGCCCTCTCACAGGCACGGGAATGGCATCGACCGGTCGAGCGTGCATGGTCACCACCTCGCCGCTGACCGGCTTTTTCCTGCAATCACACTCCGGCGGACAGTTAGGTCCCGAGATCAAGTATGCTGGCCATGACGCCATCATCATCGAAGGAGCAGCACGGCGTCCTGTGTATATCTTCATCGATGATGACCATTGCTCCATCGAATCTGCCGATGCGGTGTGGGGCAAGGGCGTCAAGACAGCGACACGCATACTTGAGGAGACAACGGACCCCGAGGCGCGCGTGCTCACCATCGGCCCCGCAGGCGAGAATATGGTGCCGCTTGCCACTGTGCAAAACGACGTCTACCGATCGTTCGGGAGGGGCGGTCCAGGGGCGGTACTCGGGTCCAAGAATCTCAAGGCAGTCGTTGTGCGCGGCACGAAGGGCGTGGAGGTTGCCGATCCCGATGCAGTCCTCGCCCACCTTGCAGAGGCGCGCGACCTGACGCATGAGAAGCTGCAGGAGTTCACAAGCTTTGGTACGACGCCTGCGGCACGAAAGACCAACAATGGCGGTGTTCTCCCGACCAAGAACTTCACTGCGGGAAGATTCGACCATATCGATGATATCTCCGGAGAGACGCTCCACGAGCACTTCTGGAAGGGCAGGCGTGCATGCTTCGCCTGCCCCATTGGGTGCACGCAGTATCATGCCACAGGCGGCATCAGGTCGGAGGGACCGGAGTACGAGACGCTCTTTTCACTTGGGTCCAACATCTTAAACGACGACCTTGAGACACTGATTGCAGCCAACGAGCTCTGTAACGATATGGGCATCGACACGATATCGAGCGGTGTGACGCTCGCATGGGCGATGGAGGCTTCCGAGCGCGGCGTGATCGATGACGATATCCCCTGGGGCGATGGCGACGCGATCCTCTCGCTCCTGCGCACGATGGCGACCAGGGAGGGGCTGGGAGAGACACTCTCCGGCGGTGCCAGAAATGCGGCAAAGACGCTTGGAGGCGAGTCGTTCGCGATGCATGTCAAGGGGATGGAGCTGCCCGGGTACGATCCGCGCGGCACCCAGGGCATGGCACTATCCTACTCGACATCATCACGCGGCGCATGCCACCTGCGTGCGCCCATCTATGTCGATGAGGTCTTTGCAAAGCGCCAACCCGCCTACACGCTCAAGGACAAGGCGGACCCCGTCGTCGACCTGGAAAACACGTTGGCGATCGCCGACTCGCTCATCGTGTGCCGGTTCTCATTTCGGGGCATTCATACCCAGAGCATGGACGCATTCCCTTCACTGATCGAGATGGCAACGGGACATATACCATCGATCGACGACCTCATGCGGACTGCAGAGCGCCTTTGGACCCAACAGCACCTCTTCAACATCGCACAGGGATGGACGTCCGGCGATGATATGGTGCCTGATCGATTCTTCTCTGAGGATCTCGATGGCGTGCGTTTGGACAGGGGCGACTTCGTGCAAACGCTCCACGACTATTACGCGCTGCGCGGCTGGGATGAAAACGGCATCCCCACCGAAGGGACGCTTACCCTTCTGGGGCTTCGTTAGTGGTGTACCGAGCCGAGATCCATCATCTCTCCAGTGCCCCTGTAGAAGAAAACCGCACCGCCGATGAGCACCATCAGATAGTATGATATGACCC
>DSAJ01000123.1 GCA_011372835.1 Methanomicrobia archaeon
ATATAGGATAGTATTCCTGGCACCAACCGCATTCCGAGGTTTTTTATTATGTCGTCCCATAGGGACCATATGGCGGTCGAATGGATAGGATTTCTCGTTGCGGTCACGATACTGCTCGTGGTCTCATTAAAGGATCTCTCGCTCGCCCTGCTTTTGGGAAGCGTGATCCTGGGCATTGCGACCATCGGCACCACGGCAACGCTTCAGAGCTTCGCCCGCACGGTGGCAAGCGCGGACGTGGTGCTCCTCGCACTCGCCATGGGACTCTTTCCCATCCTCGGCTCGCTGCTCCATGAGACGGGCGCGCTCGACGACCTCATTGAGAATCTGCGCGTGGGCCGCCGGCTCTTCCTCTCGCTTTCCGCCGCGCTCATCGGACTGCTGCCCGTGCCCGGCGGCGCGCTCCTCTCGGCGCCGCTTGTCGACGGTGACGCCGCGACGCTCTCGCCCGAGCGACGGTTTGCCATCAACATCTGGTTTCGCCATGTGCTCATCTTCATCTACCCCATCGGTCCGACGCTGCTCGTTCCCGCAAAGATCGCCGGCGTCCCTGTCTATGCGGTCATCCCCTACCTGCTTCCATTCCTCGTGCTCCTCATCGCCCTCGGCTACCTCTTCCTGTTGCGCGACGTCGACGACGAGATGACCTATGCGCGCGAGGCGGACTCGGGCAAGCTCGTCAAGCCGCTCCTTCTCATACTCATCCCTCCTGCCATCCACCTCTCGCTCACAGCGCTGACGCCGATAGAGCCAACAGAGATCATCATTTTCTTCGCCGTGCTGGCAAGCGTGGTGTTGGCGATCGTGTGGGGCGGCCTCGACATCCGGAAGGTGGCACGCGTCACGCGGGCCGCAAAGCCATGGAAGTTCTTCTTCATCATCATCGGCATCTATCTTTTCATCTACGTCTTCACCGAGGCAGGCATGGATGCGCGCATCTCGGGCCTCGATGTTCCCCTCATCGTGATGTGCATGGGTGTCGCGTTCTTCCTGGCGTTCGTGACGGGGCGGACCCAGGTGGCGGCCTCGGTGGTCTTTCCCACCTACCTCAGCTCGGCGGGGCTCTTTGTGATGCCGTACTCGATCTTTTCCATCACATACCTGAGCATCTTCCTGGGGCATCTGCTCTCCCCCGTGCATCCGTGCATCCCGCTGTCGCTTGAATACTTCAAGACCTCGATAGGGGCGGCGTTCAGGACGATGGGGATACCGACCGCCATCATGCTGTGTGTTGCCGTCGTGCTCTTCGTGCTCTTCACGTAAGCAGGGGTCACCATTAAAAAGGAATGATTTGAAAGTTCGTTGATGGCCATCGAATGGGTGGGATTTTTCGCTGCGATAGCTGTGTTGCTCGTGCTATCAAGAAAGGACCTCTCGCTCGCCCTCGTCACTGGGAGCGTGGTGCTTGGCATCTTCACCATTGGTCCCACAGGCACGCTCGAGAGCTTCGCACGGACGCTCACGACCACTTCTGAAATGCTTCTGGCATTCGCCATGGGACTCTTTCCCGTGTTGGGCCTGCTTTTGCAAAGGACCGGTGCGCTCGATGATCTCATAGAGAATCTGCGCATCAGCAAGAAGCTGTTCCTTTCGTTCTCAGCAGCGCTCATCGGGCTGCTGCCCGTGCCCGGCGGCGCGCTCCTCTCGGCACCGCTCGTTAAAAAGGCGTCAGGCTCGCTTGCTCCCGAGCGAAGCTTTGTGATCAACATCTGGTTTCGCCATGTGTTGATACTCATCTATCCCATCGGCCCGGCGCTTCTCGTTCCCGCAAAGATCGCCAACATCTCCGTCTACGAGGCCATACCGTACCTCTTCCCGTTCTTCCTGCTGCTCGTGGCACTGGGCTACATATTCTTGCTTCGCGACATCGAGGACGACATGACCTACGAGCGTGAGAGCCAGCCCCGGCGCCTCGTCATGCCGCTTCTCATCATTATGACCCCGCCGCTTCTCGACATCACAGTGAACACGCTCTTTGAAATCACGCCAACGGAGCTCGTCACGTTCTGTGCCGTGCTCACAAGCATCGTCGTAGCGACGCTCTGGGGGCGTGTGAGCCTGCCATCGCTACGCACGTACGCCGTGCAGGCCAAGCCCTGGAAGTTCATCGCCATCATCGTCGGTATGTTCCTGTTCATCGGCGTCTTCAGGGAGTCGGGCATGGGTGCGCTCATCGCATCGCTTGACGTGCCGACCGTTGTGCTCTGCGTTGTCATAGCGTTCCTCCTGGCGTTCTTGACGGGACGTACCCAGCTTTCCGCATCAGTGGTCATACCGACGTATCTGGGCGCTGCAGGGCTGCTCTCGATGCCTCATGGCCTCTTTGCCATCACGTTCGTGAGCATCTTCCTTGGATATCTCATATCCCCCCTCCATCCGTGCATATCGGTCTCGCTCGAGTACTTCAACACGACGCTTGAGCGTGCGATACGGGCCATGGCGTCACAAACGATCGTGGCACTACTCATCGTCTTCGTGCTCTTCCTGCTCGTCTACTAATGCAAGGGGGTGCGACTCCCCGTAGGCAAGCGACATGATCTTGTCAAGCATCATGCCCATCTCGAAGTTGCGCATCTCGAGGTACTTCACCTCGCATTCGTCGCATCGCCGTTCGGGGACCGGAGAGGGTATCGCCACGAGCAGGTGGCGCTTGTCGATGAACAGGAGCCATATCGGCGGTGTGAAGGGCAGGCTTCGAAACTCTGTCCCCGGTCCGAATCCAGCAAGCGCTGAGAGCGCATCGGTATCGCGGGACACCTCCTCCTTGATGAAGAGATGCGTCTTGAGAAACCGTTTCTCGTGATGGGAAGCAATTTCTGACATCTTCTCCGGCGCATTGAAGCCAAAGGCGCCTGCAAGCTGTGAGGCCGTCTCAAGATAGGAGGCATACTTCTCTACGAAGCGGTCCCACCCGTACCCCATGGTGATCGTGGGTGTTATGACCTGTTCGGTCTCGTGTTCCATGAGGCGCAGCACGTTCTTCAACGTCTCGAGCCTCGTACGTTCCCTGCGCATGAGCGCATCGAACTGCTCCTCGACATGCGATGCCTGGAACCGTGTTGGGTGACCCTCGATGCGCACAAGCCATCCCTTTTCGGTGAGGGTGTTGAGCGGCTCGTAGATGCGCGAATAGGGAACGCCACTTCTCTTCGAAAGCTCCTTGGCGCTCGAAGACCCGCTGCGAATCGATGTCAGGAGCACCTTCGTCTCGTATTCGCTGAATCCCAGCGACTGCATTTCGCGTTCGATGTCCATGATAGTGTAGTACTACTAATCCTATAT
>DSAJ01000178.1 GCA_011372835.1 Methanomicrobia archaeon
ATGCAAAGAATGATAATCAATATGAATATTAATTTTTAAGTAATCATGTTATTTACATGAGCATCAACGTTTTGTACGAAAAGCGAAACTTATTTAACACTACCACCAGTTCCATACACGGTGTTACAATGCGAATCATCCTTCTAGGCAAACCAGGCGGAGGGAAGGGAACGCAGGCCAAGATGCTCACCGAGCGCCTCGCCATCCCTCAGATCTCCACGGGCGACATATTGCGCGAAGCCGTCAAGCACCAGACGCCGCTTGGCATCGAGGCGAAGAAGTTCATGGACGCGGGGCTGCTCGTTCCCGACTGCCTCATCAAGGACCTCATCAAGGAGCGCCTTTCGCAGGAAGATACGAAAGACGGGTTCATCTTCGACGGATTCCCACGCAATCTCGCACAGGCCCGCGACCTCGAGCAGATATCCGGCGACCTGGGATTTTCCATCGACAAGGTGGTCTATATCGATGTCCCGACAGAAAAGATCGTTCGCCGCCTCTCCGGCCGCAGGACGTGCAGCTGCGGGGCGGTCTACCACGTCGAGTCGAATCCACCAGAGGAGCAAGGTGTCTGCGACGCATGCGGAGGCACGCTCTACCAGCGTGACGACGACAAGGAGAACGTGATCAAGGCCCGCATAGAACAATATGAGGAACAGACGAAGCCGCTTATCGACCACTATGATGATAAGGGCATCCTCGTCACCATCGACGGCGACCAGCCTATCGATGACGTCTTTTCAGAAATAATGAAAAAGATCGGAGCCTAAAGCTCCGCATCCCTTATTTTTTCCGCCGCTTCCTTGCATGCCTGGATCGATGGCACGAGTGCAAGGCGGATGAAGTTCTTGCCAGGATTGTGGCCATCAACGTTTTTTGATATCCACTTGCCCGGTGTTGTCACGATGCCGACCGACGGGTCAAGCAGGCGCTTTGCGACCTCGACGCTTCCCTTGTCGTCAGGCACCTCCTGCCAGACATAGAACGTCGCAGGCGGCACGCACGAGGGATACCCAACATCCTCGAACGCAGAGCATATGATGTCGCGCTTCGTGCGATATCCGTCGCGCATCCTCCCGACATGCTCCTCGTCGCACAGTGCGGCGATGGCCCCATCCTGGATGAACGTGGGTGTTCCGCTGTCGATGTTGGTCTTGACCTTCCTGAAGAGCGCAAGCGCATCCTTGTCGCCCATGACCCAGCCCACACGATAGTTGGTCATGTTTGAGCGCTTGGAGAGCGACTGCATCACGAGCACGTTCTCGTAGCCGAACTCGAGTATCGAGCGGGGTTTCGTGTCGTAATACATCTCGCTGTAGCACTCGTCCGACACGATGAGGACATCGTTGTCCTGCGCGAAGTCGACCGCTTCCTTGTAGAATTCGTCGGTGGCCAGCGCGCCGGTGGGATTCGACGGATAATTGATCCAGATGATCTTGAGGGATCGTGCGACGTCGTCGGGGATCTGCTCAAAATCCATCAGATAACCGTTTTCTCGCTCAAGGGGGAGGAAATGGCACTTCCCGCCCGCAAAGAGCGTGCCGCGCTCATACGGAGGATAATAGGGATTGGGGGCGACGACGTGGTCGCCTTCGTTGAGAAATGCCAGCGGCATGTGGAACACGGCCTCCTTGGCGCCAAGCGTGCTCGTGATCTCCGTCTTCGGGTCCATGTCGATGCCGAACCGACCCCTCACCCACGCGGATACGGTCTCGCGGTATTCATCAGCCCCGATATAGCTTGGATATCCTGACGACTTGCGCATCTCTATTCCCCGGGCGCATGCAGAGCGCACGACCTCGGGCGTGGGGTCCTGGGGGTCGCCGACCCCGAAGTCGATGGGCGTGATGCCTCGACGGGTCAGGTCGTTGACGAGCTCATCGACATCGGCGAACGCATAGGTGCCAAGCTTGCTCAGTTTGTTACTTCCCTTCATGATAATACTCACCTTTGAACACAATGACGGCGGGGCCGACTATTTTAATATTTTCGTCGTCGCACCACTCGATCTCGAGCGATCCGCCAAGAAGGTCCATGCCCACGGCCCTGTCGCAGACCCCGTTGAGTACGCCTGCAACGAGCGAGGCGCTGGCCCCCGTGCCGCATGCAAGGGTCTCGCCCGCTCCGCGCTCCCAGACGCGCATGCGCAGGTGCGAGCGGTCGATGACCTCGACGAACTCGACGTTGGTGCGATTGGGGAAGAACTCGTGCGTCTCGAGCGCGGGACCGACGGAGTGCACGAGATCGTCGCTTGCATCGTCAACGAAGAGCACACAATGTGGATTGCCCATGGAAACGCAGGTCGCATACCACGTGACGCCATCGCTCTCGAGTGGGACGCCAATGACGCGGTCTGCTTCGCTTCTTACCGGTATCTCTGGTCCGCGCAGCCGTGGTACGCCCATGAACACCTCGACCTGCGCATGTGTGCCGAGATCCTCCATGATGCGTGCGTTGATGAGCCCGGCGAGCGTCTCGATGGAGATGCGTCCGTCGGTGTGGCGTCCGGCATCGTACATGAGCTTGGCGATGCAACGCACCGCGTTTCCGCACATCTCGCTTTCTGACCCGTCGCTGTTGAACATGCGCATCCGGCAGTGTGCTGCATCAGACGGTCCGATGATAACGAGCCCGTCGCTTCCTATGCCAAAGTGACGGTCGGAGACCTCGCGGGCGAGGGCACACGGGTCGATGCCCTCAAGCGTTGTCTCGAAGAGGTCGATGTAGACGTAGTCGTTGCCAAGCCCCTCCATCTTTGTGAACGCTATACGTCGGCCCATGCAAGGTCCTCCAGCGTCTGGCGCCGGCGAACGAGGCGGGCCACGGCGTCCGAGACGACGACCTCTGCCGGCAGGAGCCTGCTGTTGTAGTTCGACGCCATACTGTAGCCGTAGGCGCCCGCCTCGCGCAGTGCGAGGATGTCGCCGATGTGTGGCGAAGGGACCATGCGCTCCTCGATGCCGTGGTCGCCGCGGGTGAACACATCACCCGACTCGCAGAGGTTGCCTCCCACGACGACCTTCTCCTCAATGGCATCAGGCCGCGTGGCGTTGTCGATGTGATGATATGAACCGTAGAGTATGGGACGTGCCAGATGGTTGAATCCCGTGTCCACGCCGACGAATCGATATGAACGCGTGGCCTTGAGATTGGTCACGCGCGTAAGGAGCGTTCCCGCCTCGGCGACGAGGAATCTGCCCGGTTCGAGCTTGAGCTCAAGCGATGATCCGTAATCGGTGCAAAACGTGGAGAACTTCTCCGAC
>DSAJ01000030.1 GCA_011372835.1 Methanomicrobia archaeon
GATGTCCTGCACGCGCCCCACCGGTACGGCGACGTCGGCGGCGCCGAACTTCGCCTCCTTTTGCGAGGACGACCATTTGTTCTTCTCCCATGAGAGCGTATGCTTGGATGCCCACCATGCCTCTTCGAGTTCAGGGTTGTCCAACCGTCTGCCACCCCCATCGGCGATGACGGTGCCCATCTTCTTCATCGTCCATGCGACCACGTCGTCGTCTCCAGCAACGCTCACGCCAAGGAGTGCCTGATATCCCTCAGGGACCGTTACGTCATTTCCCGTCCTCTCTTGGTATGCACGGGTGTAGTAATCAAGGCGGTAGCGGTCGTTGATATGCGCCGATTCAAGCCAGACGCCCGCCCTGTGGAGGGAATAGAGTATATCGATGCCCGCCTGCATCGAGGGCAAGAGCCAAAGCGACACCTCCCGCGATGGCGGCAGCGGGTGGACCGCGAGGGTCGCCTCGGTAACGATGCCAAGGGTGCCCTGGGCGCCAAGCATCAGATAATGCAGCTTGTAGCCCGTGGAGGTCGTATGCGCCTTGCGGGGGCCCGCATCAATGATCTCACCTGTCGACAGCACGACACGCGCGCTCAAAAGGAGGTCGACCATGCTGCCGTGGCGCAGCCCGAACGTGCCATTGTTGTCGCATGCGATCGCTGCCCCGACCGTCGAGGTCGGTTTCGATTCGGGGTCGTGGGGAAACCATAGGCCGTACCGGGCAAGCACTTCGTTGACGTCCTCGATAGTGATGCCAGCCTGCACGGTGATCGTGCGGTTCCCCTCATCGAGTTCGATAACGTTGTTTAGCTGCCTTGTGGCGATGACGATGCCGCCGGCAACTGCAATGCAGTCGCCACCCATTCCTGTACCTCCTCCCCATGCTACGACGGGAACGCCTCGCTTGGAAGCAAGGTTGAGTATGTCTGCGACCTCCTCGGTCGTTGAGGGAAGGCATACCGCCTCAGGCAAGAAGTCATGGTCATGCTCAAGGGGACACCAGTCCCTGCTGTAAGGGAACAGGTCGATCGGATCGCACGTGACCTTGTGGTTCCCCAAGAGAGCAACAAGCTCATCGAAAAGAGTACCCATCGGTTCACCAATACTTTTATTAGCAATTCGAAGTTTAAAAAGCTGTGGTCATATGCTCATCGTCCGAAAATTACCTGGAAAAAGCCTCTCTATAGAGCTTAATCTGCTCCGGGGTGCAAAGAAGGTAACCAGGGCCACGCCATCGAAGTATTTCATCGATTTCAGGCGGGAGGACGAGCGTCTCTCGATAGCCAAGTTCCGCGGCGAGGCAGGCATTTTGCAGCCAAAAGTGGCCACCGAGATGATACGAAAGAATCTCGTCTACATCTCGAAGGACGCTGAGACGGCAAAGCTGCAGTCCGACCTCATTGCGTTCTTCAGGAGAATAGGGGCACAGGTCTATCTCATCGACCTCTGTCGATTCTGCGCGATAGAGGGCTACATCACCGCCATATCGAAACGCTATGCGCTGCGCCACGGTGAACGCATCTGCCTCTCATGTGCGAAAAAGGAGATCGAACGCGAGATGAAGTTTAGAAACATCACGTTCTCTGACAAGATCCTTGCCATTCTCAAGCGTGTGCGCGATGTGGACCGCGTGATACGCATGTTCGACCCGGCAACCGACGTGATGCGCGACGGGCAGCTAACTCTTCTCGATAGCATGCCCGCCGACACAGGGGCCATGACCGTCTCTGTCGATGCGTATCCGCTTCCATCGTCGGTGCGCAGCTATGTCCAGAGAGCGGGCATAGAAAAGTTCATGCCGGTCCAGGTGCTGGCGCTTGAGAAAGGATTGCTCGATGGCCAAAGCCTCCTCGTCGCGAGCGCTACGGCATCTGGCAAGACGCTCATCGCGGAGATGGCGGGGATCATGAGCGTCTCTGCCGGGCACAAGTTCATCTTCCTCACCCCGCTCGTTGCACTGGCGAACCAAAAGTATGGCGACTTCAGAAAACGATGGGGCAAGCGCCACTCGGTATCGATCCGCGTGGGCATGTCCCGCATCAAGTCTGCCGACGACCTTGTCGTCATCGACAGCGATCTTGCCGCAGACATCGTTGTAGGCACCTACGAGGGCCTTGACTATGTGCTCCGTTCGGGCATGGACATCGGTGAGATCGGATGTGTGGTCATCGACGAGGTCCACATGCTCTCCGACCCCGAGCGGGGATATCGCCTCGCAGGGCTCATCACACGCCTGAGAACGCTTCACCCCCGCGCGCAGATCATTGGCCTGTCGGCAACGATAGGCAACGCTTCAGAGCTTGCCGAGGATCTTGAACTCACTCCAGTGGTCTATGACAAGCGCCCCATCCCTCTCGAGCGTCATCTCATCTTCAAGGATGAGGGCAGGAAGAAGGAGGTCATCAAGCGCATCGTGAAAAAGGAGTGGGACTCCGTCTCGGAGGCGGGATACCACGGACAGACGATGGTATTTACGAACTCACGCCTCAAATGCAGTCAGCTAGCTTCATATCTCAACGCCAAGGGCCTCTCTGCGGCAAGCTACCACTCCGGGCTTTCCTACGCCGAGCGCGTCAAGATCGAGCGAGCGTACTGGAAGCAGAGACTTCAGTGCATCGTCACCACCGCCGCACTTTCCGCGGGTGTCGATTTTCCCTCCTCTGCAGTGGTGCTCGAGTCGATGGTGATGGGGGCAGAACCGCTTCGCGTCGGGGAGTTCCACCAGATGCTGGGGCGCGCGGGCCGCCCCGGATTTCATGAGCGCGGGAAGGTCTACTTGCTCGTTGACCCATTGAAGACGGTGCGTGGCGAGTCGGAGGATGTACTTGCATTCTCGCTCATCGAGGGCTCGGTCGAGGATGTCGAGCTCGTGCTGACGCCCGAGCAGGAAAAGGAGGACCTCATCGCCTGCTATGCGACAGGACATCGCCCCATCGACGACTTCAACGAACATGCCATCTGGCCCCTCCCGCTTGACAAACGCGGGGAGCTTCGTGAACACGGTGTCTTGAAAGGCGAATCACTGACACCATTTGGTCGGGCTATCGCACAAAGTTTCCTATCGGTCGAGGATGCCCTTCGCATTCGCAAGGGCCTTTCAAGGGACCCGCTGGAAATCGCCATCGCCCTTCTGCCCTTCGAGAACGTCTATCTCACCAACGCGTTACAATCGATGCTTGGCACGAATTCCGCTCGTCTCTTCTCCGGGGAGGTGTTGGAAAAGATCGAGGATGCAGACGCGATCTCATCGCTGCCCGTCACGGC
>DSAJ01000195.1 GCA_011372835.1 Methanomicrobia archaeon
GGGCAAAGATATCCCATGTCAAGCGAAGGGTGCACTACAATGAGCTGACATCGTATGCCAAGTCCGAACTCGAGGAGATACTCAAGGTTGTCGTCACCGAACAGGAAGATCGATTCGTACACTTCTTCAACAACGCCCGCCCCATCTCCATCAGGTCACACCAGCTCGAGTTGTTGCCAGGCATCGGAAAAAAGCTCATGAAGGAGCTGCTTGCCGAGCGGGAGAAGAAACCGTTCGAGAACTTCCATGACATCCAAGAGCGCGTGGGCTCTGTGCCCGATCCGGTGCACATGCTCGTCAAGCGCATCCTCGCAGAGCTCAACGAGGAAGACAGGTACAAGGTCTTCGTACGCTAGAAGACGCTTGGCCATACAATTCTTTTTATGATTCATTTTTCATAAGCACTAGTGATACAACCATGTTCAAGGACCCACGACCACTATTGAAGCGCCACGGGCTCGGGGCGAAAAAGCATCATTCGCAGAACTTCCTCATCTCGCCACGGGTCGTCTCGGTGATGGCATCGTATGCCCGAGGCACCGTGCTCGAGGTGGGACCAGGCGTCGGTACGCTCACCGATGCGCTTGCAGAACGGGCAGAGCGCGTCATAGCGATCGAGAAGGACCCCTCCCTGTGCTCGGTGCTGGAGCAGGAGTATTCATGGGCAAACTTCGAGGTGATCAATCGCGACGTTCTGGAAGGGGACCTGCCCGCGTTTGACGTCTGCATTTCATCAGTGCCCTATGCCATCTCGTCGCCGCTGCTGTTCAAGTTGCTCGATGAGCCGTTTGATACGCTCGTCTTGCTGCTCCAGCGTGAGTTCGTGGACCGGCTCGTGGGACGGGGCGAGCCGTCGCGACTTACCTTCATGGCACAAAGCATGGCCGATGCGCGAAACGTGCTAGCGGTGCCGAGAACCAAGTTCTACCCACCCCCACGCGTGGACTCCGCTGTCGTCGAGATCGTCCCCAACAGGAAGTTCGAGGTCGACACATGGTACCGTCTCACCGTCGAGGGCCTGCTCACGCACAAGCGCAAGCGTGTTCACAACGCGCTCGTCGACAGCAGGGCAATATTTAACAAAGGGAAGGACGAAATGAAAAGCATCGCAAAGAACGCGCCCCATGCACGAACGCGTGTCGTCGAACTCAACATCCATGAGGTGCGGGAGATAGCTGATTATCTCGACAGCGAGTGTTTTGAAAAAGGTGGGTAGATGGAGCTCAGTGAACAGGTCTTGGATCGTATACGTTCGGTCCCTGGCGTATTGCATGCGCAGGAACTGGATGAGAGGCAACGCATTATGGTAAAGAAGCTTGAGAAACAGGCGGAAAACACCGGCGCCGCAGGCGGACTCATGGAGTTTGTCAACGAGGGTGTATGGGAAGCTCTCGCCAGGAAGCATGTGGTACTCATCGTCGCAGACAGCGAGCAGGGGTTTCGCGACCCGCCCGAGCCGTGGACGCTCATGGTCGATGAGGAGAAAAACGTCATTGGCGAGTGGCTGCATCCTGAGAAGATCGAGGGATTCAAGGAAAAAAAGAACGTGCAGTTCATCAGCAGCGACTTCGTCCTCTACACAGACAGGAAACGCACGGGAAAATGCTATTTCCTGCTGCCAGGCATATCTTTTCCTGAGATCGAGGACATGGTCGGCGTGGACAACGTGGTGAGCGGCAGCGTTTCGCCGCCCGCGGACGCCTACCTGAAAAAGGAAGTCAATATGACCGAGAACTACTGGACGATACTGGTGGGATATGATGAATCAGATTGATGTTGGGTCGTATGCGCGCTACGTCAACACCGGCACCATAGGCAAGGTCGTGGATATGCGTGAGGAGGACGGCATGACATTTGCCAAGCTCGATGCAACCGAGCTCTATTACGACATCACGTACCTCGAGGCGGCAGAGAAGCCGACCGATGATGCAAAACGCACGGGACATGACCTGGCATTCGAACAGAAAACGCACGACGAGCTCAAGGACTCGCTCGCCTCGGGCGACATGAGCGAGAACGTTGGCGGCGGATGATCACAACGCATCGTATGCCGCCATCGCCGCAAGCTCGGCCTGCCTGCGCGTCGAACCGCTCCCTATGATGAGCACGTCGCCGTCGTTGAACCTGAACGTTTCGCACAGCGTCGAGACGTCCTCCGGATAGTCCGACTCGATGTCCATGAACCCCGGCGGCATCGTCAGCGTGCCGTTCCTGTAGACGAGGACGGTCGCCCCGTCGCCGCCAATCTTTATGGCCTCATCCCTCTGTGATATGCCATTGCTGACAGAAGCGCTCTTCTGGCGCGCAACGATGCAAAAATCATACGGTCCGAGGCTCAATCTCCCAGCGTCGACGTGCGATGCCATGCGAAAATACGGTTGTGCGTCGAGATACTCCTTGCCGCGTTGCGTGATGACCTGGCCATGCTGGGTCGATTCGATGAATCCATCACGAAGCAGCTTCTTCAGGATCGTCCGAACGGAACACTCGGTAAGCTCCATCTTCTTCCTGAGCAGATGCCTACCGATAGGCCCCTTCGTATCGATAATGCGCAGCGCTCGAAAAACATCATATGCATGGTAGTTCGGTTGGGGGCCCACGCTCATGCCAGCATTACGCAGTGAATTGATAAATACTTTTTGCTGTTTGATGATTTGCACATAATGGCAACTATGAGCATACAGGTCCTGTCGATTGGACATTAAGTTTCTATCCTTCTTCCCCCAATGTTATACGCTATTCCTAACCTATTTTCTTTATGCGTTCTCATCCCAGTAACTGTTGTGTACGCGCATCGCACCCACCAGGTGGGGCTGCGCTTCAGCAGGGGCCTGTTTGTCGCCGGGGACGGCAGTGTTGCCAACGCTGACGTGAACGCGACATATAACATTCTAAGAAAAGCATTCCCCAATGCGCTCGTGGAGGGGATAGGGGATGCCAGCTGCATCCGGTACGCAAACCGCTTGGCACTGCGTGCGAATGCACATGGAGGGATATGCCGTTATGTGCAAAGCCGTTATTTATACGCGGCTCATTCAGCCAAAGAGCATATTGCCAATGCGCTTTGCCACCGCATACGTGGCGTCCTTCTTGCCATGATGCTTGAATCCGGCCTTCCACACGTCGATCTCGCTGATGTCGGCACTGACGATCTCTTTTTTCGACTCGCGTATGCGTTGCATGTGCGCCTCGATCTCTGCTGTTGACAAGCCCTTGTAATCGATGAATCGGGCAC
>DSAJ01000086.1 GCA_011372835.1 Methanomicrobia archaeon
CAAGGGTGCAGTCCACAGCGTTGCCACGTATGTAGTCCCTTAGTTTCTTCGTGTATTCATCTTCCATACTGTGCAGGCATCGAGAACACATAAAAAATATGTGCCGCTTGCCACGACGATCATTTAAAAAATAGGCTTTGTACATAAAGTCGTATCTTTTCATGTGCATTCGCGCGCAGTGCCAAGCGGCATGCGCACCGGATGCACACTGGCATCCTCTATCCACTCCGCAAGCGCATTGGGGAATGCTTTTCTCAGTATGGTGTATGTGGCGTTCGCGTCAGCGTTGACAACGCTGCCGTCACCGGCCACGAATTGGCCCCTGCTGACGCGCCGCCCCATAGGGCGCCACCTGGCGCGTTCGATACGCGTACACGGCATAGACTATGAGGGGAGCGCATAAAGAAAATAGGTAAGGAATAGCCTATAACAATTGGGGAAGGAAGGATAGAAACTTTATGTTCAGTCGACAGGGCCCGCATGTTCAAAGTTGCCTTTATGTGCAAAGCCAAAAAAATAGAAAAGTTTATAAATCACGGTACTCATGAGGAAAAGGAGCGAACCGGCGCGACCTGTCCGTTCTTTTTGATGCGGCCGTAGTGTAGTGGCCCAGCACATAAGCCTGCCACGCTTGTAACCCGGGTTCAAATCCCGGCGGCCGCACCACCAACCTTTTTTACACAAATTCAACTCAGTAAGGGGGAAAAACCTATAATTTTAGCCTATTTCCACGATACGTATCCAATTTTTTTTAACTTCAGCATGAATTGAACTATCTCAAAACGTTTAAATAAATTGCAATGCATCTCTTCTCGTAGGGAAATCAACCCCACTCAGTATCATGAAAATGGAATTCAACAAAGGAGTTGAGTGAGATGAAAAAGATTGTAACCCTTCTGCTCGTGCTGGGAATGCTTTGTGCGATAGCTTCCCCTCTCGCAGCGGATGAAGATACGAGCAATGTCGAGGAATACGACAATCTCGTCAGGCCTTCGACATCTGAAGGCGATGTGTTCATACTGGGCGACCCCGACGAAGCGGGTGACCGAGATGATTCAGAAGGTGATGAGCTACCACTCATCGCGCCGAATCCCAACGGGGATGAGGAGCCACTTATCGCCCCCAATCCAAATGCGGTAAGCGATGAGGACTGGGATGGCGATGGCATACCAAACGAACAGGATGCCTGTCCGACCGTTTGGGCGGACACCGACGATGGATGCCCCGCCGACAACCCCCTTGCAGAGAACGACACTACCATCGGCATTGACGAGGAAGACGATGAGAAGGAAGAGGATGGCCCAAAACGGCCCGGCTTTCTCGCAATAGGCGCGATCATGGCGTGCGCCGCGGTGCTTGCCCTCGGTATTGCCAAGAGGAAGAGGAACTAACTGTTCCTCCTTTCTTTTTTTCCTCAAATTTTAATTGCCCTTGAACTGTTCCCCCGTCGCCTTCGTCACGATCATCGGAAGGAGGAATGACAGCATGATGACGGCAAACGCAACATATTGAAGGGGATAGTTCACGAACTCGGATCCAAAGAGAAGGATCACGCCGATTATGAGCAGTCCGTAGGAATACTTGTTCATCGTTGTGCTCTTCGAGTTCCCCCTTTAAATAATTGACTTTCATTATGGTGCCGCCGCGGAAGCGACCAATCGTTTTTTAGTGCGACCCGCATACATATATGTATGAAGACGGTAGGATTTTTGGTCAATCCCATCGCTGGCATGGGTGGGCGGGTCGGCCTCAAGGGCACTGACGGCATGCTCGAGGAGGCACGGCGCAGGGGTGCCACACCTGTTACCCCGCAACGTGCGGCACGGTTCTTCGATTCGCTCGATCGCGACGTAGCGGCACAAGCCCGCTGGCTCACATGTGGGGGGCTGATGGGAGCAGACATCATGAAAGATGCCGGGTTCGAGTACGATACCGTCTACGCGCCAAAGGGCGGCTCGAGCGGAGCGGATACGCGGCATGCCTGTGAGCTGTTCCTTGAGCGCGGATGTGACCTCATCGTGTTCTGCGGTGGTGACGGGACGGCCCGCGACGTCAACGCGGTCGTTGGGCGGTCGGTGCCGATCCTCGGCATCCCAAGCGGTGTCAAGATGCTCTCCGGCGTATTTGCCATCAATCCGTCGGCAGGAGCCGAGCTGCTCGAGCTCTGCATCGCCGGGTCGGCCGAGACGCAGGAGGCCGAGGTGGTCGACCTCGACGAGGAGGAATACCGTCATGACCGCTTCTCGTTCAAGGTCTTTGGCACGGCCCTGACGCTTTTTGAGGGCAATTACGTCCAGTCGTCGAAGATGCTCATCCGCGGTGCCCACGAGGACGACATCAAGGACGACATCGCACGCACCGTCATCGAGGACATGGACGACGGGACGCTCTATTTGCTGGGTCCCGGGAGCACGGTGCGCTCCATAGCCGAACGGCTTGGCATCGACAATACGCTCCTTGGCATCGACGCAGTGAAGGGCAAGGAACTCGTGGGGCGCGACCTCAACGAGGAGCGCATACTCGAGCTCATCGAGGGCGAACAAACCGTCATGCTCATCCTCTCGCCCATCGGCGCACAGGGGTTCGTCATCGGGCGCGGCAATCTCCAGATCTCACCAGCGGTGCTCGAACGCATTGGCATTGGAAACATACTAATTGTATCGACACCGGCGAAATTGAAGACAATACGTCACCTTCTGGTGGACACAGGGGATGCCAACCTTGACAAAAAGTTTATGGAAAAACGGTATCTGCCTGTCATTATTGGTTACAGAACGTCTACATTAAAGAATATTGGAATACAAAACCTTTAAATAATGAACATATTGTTTTTAGTACCATGAAAGCAGCTGTGAAGGTCAGGCCCGAATACGGGGGTACCGAGGTGCGTGACGTACCCACTCCCGAGCCAGGGCCGGATGACGCGCTCATCAAGATGGATGCCGTCTCCATATGCGGCACCGACATGCATATTTACGAGTGGGACGCCTGGGCGCAAAAAAACATAGACATCCCGCGCATCTACGGCCATGAGTTCGCCGGCACGGTGGTCGAGGTCGGCAAGAACGTCTACTCGGTCAAGGTGGGAGACAAGGTCTCAGGCGAGTGCCATGTCTACTGCGGACACTGCCCACAGTGCATGAGGGGGAACATGCACATCTGCATGAATATGTCCGCGTTCGGTGTGAGCTCGGAGGGCATCTTCTGCGAGTATCAGGCGC
>DSAJ01000197.1 GCA_011372835.1 Methanomicrobia archaeon
ACCGAATAGCCATCTGGCGCGGTCACGCGTATGGCGCTGTTCTCGGTGATTGACCTATCGAGTTCGTAGAGCTCGGTGAGCGGCACGCCGGTGAACTCCATGGGAAGCGTGATCTGTCCGACGCTGTTCTTCCTGCCGCCCTCGCCCGTGACCGCAGGCATATCCTTGAGGTCGTCGAGGGTGAGCGTCTGCGTCTCTTCACCGACATAGGTTAGCTCAACTGGCTCTCCGTCACCGGTGATGCAGCCGGTCGTGAGGAGTATGGTCGCCAATAAAACGATAAGGGGCAGCGTGTGCCATTTCTTCATGACAGAAACGTTGCATGCAATGCTTAAAAAGGTTATGTCCAAGTGAATATAACGGGTCACCGAGATGTTTTTAATGATGTCGTATCAAGAGGATGGCATGAATCAGTTCATTCGCACAGGACTCATCTTCCTCGTGCTGGGCATCGCCAATCTGGTGCTCCTTGCCTACTACTTTCTCGTATCCCCATCGGGAGGAAGCACCATTGAGCTCGTCTTGCATGCCGTCCTCGGCGTGTTCCTCACAGCGGGGGGCGTTTTCTTCCTCCGAGCACGTCCTATGGGAACGTGAACCGAAGGTGACCAGGAATCTAAATGAGGAACGTGCCGTTCTCGTAGAAGAGCTCCCCGTCGGCGTATATCTTGCCGCCGTCCTTCATGTCCTTGAGGATGTCAAGATGTATGGTGGACTCGTTATTGCCAACAGTGGGGTCTGGCGACATGCCAAGCGCCAGGTGCACCGTACCCCCCATCTTCTCGTCAAAGAGCATATGCTTGATGAATTCCTTCACGCCATAGTTCGTGCCGATGGCGAGCTCGCCTATCATGCGTGACCCTTCGTCGATCGCGATGACCTCTTCGAGAAGCTTTTGTCCCTTGGCGGCAGTTGCCTTGACGACCTCACCCTCCTTGAAGGTAATGCGTACGTCCTCAATCTCGTTGCCCATGTAGATGAGCGGATAGGTGAACCGTATCGTCCCGTTGGCGCTGTCCTCCAGAGGGCTTGTGAACACCTCGCCGTCCGGGAAGTTCTTATGGCCGTCGCAGTTGACCCATCGGCGGCCGCCCGTGGCAAACGTGATGTCTGTATCAAGGCCGACATAGCGGATCTCGTCCCGTTCGTTGAGCCACTCGCATATCTTTTCCTGCTGGGCAGATATTTTTTCCCATGCCTGGATAGGGTCGTCCTCCTTGAAGAGGCATGCGTTGTAGACGAAGTCCTGGTATTGCAAGAGCGACATCGACGATTCCTGCGCCTGCGCATCAGTGGGATATGCCGTCAATGCCCATTTGTATTCTCCCTTCTTTTCCCGTTCTTGAATTGCCTGTATCGTATCCGTGTATGCGCGCTGATTGCGTGTTAGTTTCGAGGGGTCGATGCGGGTGAATGCCTTCGTGTTTGTTTCGGCAAAGAACTGTATCGACCTGTCGACGTTCCTAAACAGGTAATCGATCGATACGTCCTTCTGGTCAAGCTGCTTGTTACTGGCGTATTCGAAAAAAATCTCCCTCGCATGGTGCGATTGTGGATAGAGTATGGGGTGTGCCCCCGCCTTGAGGGCCTCCTTGTAAATCTCGAGCATTGCAGGTTCCGCCTCTGTGGGTCCTGCGATGAGCACCTTCATGCCTTCCTTCACATCTGCTGAGTAGTTGACCATGACGGTCGCAAGCTTTTCAAGATAATCTCCTTTCATGATATCACCATATGACCTGTAAAAGTAAATTAACTTATCATGTTCATAATAGTATTGTCATAGCACCCGAAAAATGACACAGTCGACTGTCTTAAATTGTCAGACGAGGTGCCATACAAACGCCCTATCCAAAAATATCGGGCTTTTTCGCCGTAATCCGGTGAGAGGCATGTCCTATGCATGTCCCAGTATACATCCTAGATGCGCCTTTCTCGCGCCTTTGGATTCATTGCGACCGTAAGGCGCACGCCCTCGTATTCGTCCCTTGATAATGTTTCGAGGACATGGGGCGGCGTGTTGGGATTGCGAGCCACCGAGCGTCGTACGCATGAGTTGCCGTCCTTGGATAGCAGTTCAAGGATATCCGGAGGGCTTTTAGGATTCAGTGCGACAGACAGTCTTACGTCCTTGTCATCATCGTTTGCAAGCCTTCTCAAGACGGAAGGGGGCGCATCCGGATGCAATGCGATAAATCCCTTCATCTCACGCTCCCATGGCTTGGTCTCGTAGTGGTCAAGCACATTCTCGAGCGCGCTGTCAGGCGTGTTTGGGTTCAATACAATGAACTGTCTGACGTTCATGTCGTCATCATGGGAGAGATCCTCAAGGATCCTCGTCGGCGTCGCGGCATTCTTGGCAACGGCGGCCCTCACAGCGTGGTGTGCGTCCCTTGAGAGCTCATCGAGGACATCGATGGGGGTCTTGGGATTGGAGGCGACCAACTGGCGTACGTTCACATCGTCATCAAGTGCGTATTCCCTGAGTGCCGATAGCGGGACATTGGGATTTCTCAGCACGGCAATGCGAATATCATCGTCGCTGGCCCGGGCCAGGGTCTCCAGCGTATCGGGTGCTGTGTTGGGATTTGCCACCACGGAGAGCCGCACGTCCCTGTCGGCGTCACGAGCGAACTCATCGAGCACATCTGAAGGGGTGTTGGGATTTGCCACCACGGAGAGCCGCACGTCCCTGTCGGCGTCATGCGCACACATCTTGAGGTATTCGTGCGGCACGTTGGGGTTGCTGGCAACGGACAAACGGACATCGCCGTCCTCGTCCTGCAAAAGCCCCTCGAGCACCTCTGGTGGGGTGGAAGGATTCAGGGCGACTGAAATGCGTATCCCCTTCTCCTTGCTATGCGAGAGCTTCTCGAGGTCGCTGGCGGGCGTAGTGGGATCACTGGCCTTGAGCCAGTACGACTCCCCGGCCCGATTGTTTTTACCATTGCACGACCCCTTTCCGATGCCCAATCGGTCTCGTATATCGAACTTGTTGAATATGCCGCCAACGACAAGGAATGAACTGACGGATGACAATATGGGGTCCATTCCGCCGAGAAGGAGCGCACTGGCGCCGATCAGGAAACCTAGTGCCATGCACACCCATGCGGCATCGCGATTCTTCTTCAGTGTCTCACACATCCTCTTTCCCATTCTTTAATCGTACAAAAAGTATCATCCATTAATACCCCGTTTTCCGCATGATAGTTGTATGATAC
>DSAJ01000093.1 GCA_011372835.1 Methanomicrobia archaeon
ATCAATGTGATAATTAGTTAGGAGAGGGCAAACCAGAATTAACAAATAGTTATTTTATCAATCCTATGATATATTTATGATAATAAGGACATGAAAAAAGAGTCAAATGAAAGGACCGCACCTCTCTCCCTCATTTCGGGGTGTTCCTACCGAAAGAGAAGCATATTCAAA
The DNA here is from genome assembly GCA_011372835.1 of Methanomicrobia archaeon. Taxonomy (GTDB): domain Archaea; phylum Methanobacteriota_B; class Thermococci; order Methanofastidiosales; family NM3; genus NM3. The sequence goes on from DSAJ01000093.1 coordinate 172, forward strand.
TGCGGTGTACTCTGCCGACATTCGTTCTTTTTTGGGTATTTAATTGGTCCTATCTTCCGATAATAGACAACGGCAGCCGCGAGACGGTGCGCATCACGGGAATGACGATGGTGGCCGATGCGATGCCAAGCATGATGCGCTCGACGGGGTAGATGAAGAGCACGGCCTCGTACATGGATGCGGTCAGGCCGAATATCGGGTAGGCGATGATGGATCCCACCAGGTGGTCGCAGAGCAGGCCAGCGGTGCAGCACAGCGCAATGGCAGACCACTTCTGATGAGGAGAGCCCTCCATCCACGCGGGAAGTCGGGACGATGTTGCAACGATGTCCCCAAGCGCCACGAAATGGAGGTAGGGGTACATCCAAGCCTCCCGGCCCACGGGAAGAAGGTACCATGCAGCGATCGTCGCCGCGAGGAGCGCGGCCCCTTCCCTGATCCGCTTATGGACCAGCAGCCCAGTGACGAGAGCGCCTATCGTCGCCGGTATGAACATGGGAAATGCGAACCCCTGGCCAGTGGCCACCTGTCCTGCGGACGAACCGATGAGCGTGGCAAGGCCCCCCATGACGGGGCCGAGGAGGATGACCGCCACGTGTATTGCCACCGAACCGAGGGAGAACTGGTAGGATGTCGCCCCGATGAGGGGCGTGAGCTTGAAGAATCCCATGACGATGATGAGGGCGGCAAACACCCCCACGAGCGCCACGTCGTTGCCGTGTAGTCGCATCATGACACCTGTGTATAATATTACAATTGAATGTAACTTGTTACACTAATTGGGACATGAGTAAGTATATAAAGGTTTCTGATGATGAATTAGTATGGCTGAACGTTGCATTGCATTCGACAAGGTCGACAGCGAGGTCTTCCCGTACATACTCTTCCTTCCGACCGACAAGGAGAAGCTCGTCTCACTCCTCAACGGCGTGTTCGGCAGCGAGAAAAAGATCACGATCCTGCAGCAGATACCCGCGTGCGGCGACACCAAAATCTACCAGAAGGACCTCATCGAGACGCTGCCCTACTCGAACAAGACGGTGATAAAGAACCTCAAGGAGCTTTGCGACCTCAACATCCTCCACGAGGACATGGAGAAGGGTGAAGGGGGCGCGTGGGTCAAGTACTACCTCGTCGAAGAGAAGATGACGTGGCTCGTGCTCCTCTTCAAGGAACCGTCAGAGCTTGACAACATACAGCAGATCATCCTTCAGCTCGCAAGCCTCTACTACTACAGCATCGTCGACATGGCCAAGCGCTACGACCTTACCGAAAACGACGTAAGGGCTCAGATGGGCCTCTAGTTCACCTGGCCGCAGACACAATCTTGATGATGTCGCCGGACTTGAGCTCATAGTCCTCGGCTATGCGCCGATTCGTGCGCACGTTGACAGCATAGATGTAGTTGTCGGCGATGTCACTATGGATCTTTCGTGCCAGGTCGTGAGGTGTCGACCCCCGCCTGAGCAGATGCGCGTCGGGAAGCACGATGCCCTTCGTGTCACACAGCTTCTTCTCGTTCTCAACCGGATAGACGACGATGCGGTCAAGCACGTCGTAGATCGCGGCATTGATGCAGCGCTGCACGCCTGTCGACCCGTGGATGTGCATGAGCTCCCGTACCTTCTCGAGCGCATGCTCCTGGGCGGCCGACAGGTCGCCGGTCACGTCGAAGTCGCCCTCGCCGGGCACGTAGTGCACGAGCCCTGCTGACATCGCCTTTCGAAGCATGAGCTCCGCCTCTGCGCTTACCAAAACGACGTTCGATGCGCCCTCGCACAGGCGGTCCAGGAGCTCCTTTGGTGCGATGTCGACCTTGTTCGCAGCGATCACGATAGGCCTGGTCATCTCGCGCACCTTCTGGGCGAACAGGAAGATGTCGTCCTGTTTCCAGTCGATGAGGCGCGTGGGATCGAGGTCGAGCGACCGCATCGCCCGGTGAATCTCCTCCTCGGTGAGTCCGATACCGGTGAAATGGTCCGCAAGGACGTGATAGGCATCCTTTTTTGATGCGCGCACCGTCCTTGCGAGCTTGTCCCAGTGCTTCGAGAGCAGCGCGACAAACCAATGATCGATCTCACGCTCGAGGAACGCAACGTCGTCGAGCGGATCGTGCGAACCGCGCTTGACGGGCGAGCCTGCCTCGTCCGTGCTGCCCGAGGCGTCCACCACGTGCACGAGCACGTTGGCGCGTCGCACGTCATCGAGGAACTGGTTGCCAAGCCCCTTGCCCTGATGCGCGTCGGGGACGAGGCCGGCCACGTCGATGATCGTGGTGGGAACGAGGCGCGTGCCGTCAATGCACTCGGCGTTTTTCGGATTGCAGACCACGTCAAACTCCCTGCATGGACAGGGGGCCGTGACGTATGTGATGCCCATGTTCGATTCGATGGTCGTGAACGGATAGTTGGCGACCTCTGCCGCACCGTGCGTACAAGCATTGAAAAAGGTCGATTTGCCGACGTTTGGCTTCCCTACGATACCTATCTCCATACAGATCCCATACTGGGTATACGCCCTCTTTAATAAATACTGTGGTCGTGCGGTGGACACCCCTGAAGAGATAAATATTAATGGGAGGAACAAGAAGTAACGTTGACGACGTAGCCAGACGATACCAAGGACGTGTGACAATATGAGACATCTGCCACTTGAGAAATGGCATTCGGACAGGGCCAAGATGGCACCGTTTGCCGGATGGAACATGCCGCTCTGGTACCGTGGCATCAGTGACGAGCATCGCGCGGTGCGCTCGCATGCGGGCATCTTTGACATCTCACACATGGGAGAGATCTTCTTCTCGGGCGATGATGCGCTCTCGTTCCTCCAGATGGTCACGACAAACGATATCCGCAAGCCGCCCCCCATATCCGGCACTTACTCCCTCGTGCTCAACGAGCGCGGCGGTATCAAGGACGAGACGCTCGTCTTCAACATGGGCGACGGTGAATACATGATGGTCTGCGACGCGGTGGCCGTC
>DSAJ01000035.1 GCA_011372835.1 Methanomicrobia archaeon
AGATAAAGGACTACAATGAATTGAAAAAAGAGGGTGTCGAGATATCCCTCGATGACATCGTCACGTTCCTCCACGACCATCTCGACAAATTCAGGGATTCAAAAACAGACATCCGAAAGGCACTCGACTATGCCCTCTCCGGGGCTGAAGGTATGGGGGGATTCATCCTCGTTGCCCGAGAGGAAAAAGACATCGTTGGTGCACTGGTCATGAACGAGACCGGAATGTCAGGCTACATCCCGGAAAACATCCTCGTCTACGTCGCTGTCGACGCCTCGCGCCGCGGCAAGGGCATAGGCGGAAAGATCGTCAGGGAGGCGCTCGAGCGTGCGAAGGGCGACGTCAAGCTCCACGTCGAGCACGACAATCCGGCAAAGCGCCTCTATGAACGCCTCGGATTCACCTCGAAGTATGCAGAGATGCGCTACAGCAAGAGGTAGAGACGATGGCGACGCTCAATATCTACCCGGAGCGCATCATATCAAACATTGAAAAACTGCAGGACTACCTCACACGACACGGGAAGAGTTGGACGCTCGTCACCAAGGTATTGAGCGGGCACAAGAAGACGCTCGAGGCCCTCATCAACCACGACGTCTTCACCCACATTCATTCTGTCGGCGATGCGCGCATCTCCAGCCTGCGCACCATCAAGGATGTCAATCCGTCGGTCAAGACAATGTATATCAAGCCGCCCGAGCTTCGCTACGTGAAGCAGGTGGTCAAGTACGCAGACTATTCTCTCAACACGTCACTTGACACCATCAGGGCGCTCAACGAGGAAGCGCGCCAGCAGGGAAAGACACACCGCGTGGGCATCATGATCGAGCTGGGCGAGCTTCGCGAGGGCATCCTCGGAGAGACCGTCACCGACTTCTACGAGAAGGTCTTCCAGATGTCAAACATCGAGGTTTGCGGGCTTGGCACGAACCTGGGCTGCATGTTCGGCGTCGAGCCGACGAGGGACAAGCTCGTGCAGCTCTGCCTCTATCAGCGACTCATCGAGGCAAAGTACGACCAGTACCTCGGCATCGTCTCGGGCGGAAGCTCGATAACGCTGCCGTTCCTCAAGCTCAAGAAGGTGCCGGCGTGCATCAATCACTTCAGGATAGGCGAGGCCGCCTTTTGCGGCACATCGCCGTTTGACAACAAGCGATTCGCCAAGCTCTCGACAAGCACGTTCGAGTTCACCGCCGACATCATCGAGCTCTACAAGAAGGAGGTCACGCCCGATGGCATCATCAACGAGGGCAACGTCGGCCATGTCGCACCCGTCGAGGACGATAGTGGCACGGAGAAGGCATACAAGGCTATACTCGACTTCGGGATGCTTGACGTCGATCATTCATCACTGCAGCCAAAGAACAAGGACCTCTCGTTTGTCGGCATCAGCTCCGACATGGCGGTCTATGACATCGGAAAGAACGAGAAGAGCGTCAGGGTGGGCGACAAGATCACGTTCAATCCCACCTACCTCGCCGTCGCCAAGCTGATGCACTCGAAGTTCATCGCGAAAAACATCATGTCGCGCTAATGCTCGAGATTGCCGCAAAGACATTGTTCGGTCTCGAACGCGATGGTCACGTGCGTGATGCCGAATCGGTTGCGCAGCATCTCCTGCAGATCCCTCACTATTGGGTCTGTGTCCCGTACCCTCATCTCTGCGACCTTCACGTGCGCGCTGAGCGCGTAGTGGCCCGGGCCGATGACCCATACGTGGAGGTCGTGCACGTCTCTGATATCAGCATGGCCACGCATGGCCGCACGCACATCGTCGATGTCGATATGTGACGGCACCGACTCGAGGAGGATGTCGGCGGCCTCCTTGAGCACGGAGTACGCACCGGAGAGCACGATGAGGCCGATGACGATGCTGATGAGCGGGTCGATGAGGTAGAATTCGGTAAGGGTCATCACGATGCCGGCTACGAGCACGCCGCCCCACCCAAGCGCATCCTCGCTCATGTGCCAGTAGATGCTCTTGAGATTCACGTCGTGACGCGAGGCTCTGCGAAGGCGCCAGACGATGTATCCGTTGGCCACGATGCCGATGATGGCGACGGCGAGCACGTAGATGCCCTCGACCGGCTCGGGCGAGAGGATGCGCCCGTAGGCGCGATAGAAGATGAAGAGCGTGATAAGGACGAGTCCGATGCCGTTGACAAACGCCGCGAGTATCGTCGCACGGTGATATCCCCACGTCCTCTGATTATCAGAGGGGGTCTCGGCGAACCGCGTGGCCCACCAGGAAAAGGCAAGTGTCAGGGTGTCGGTGAAGTCGTGCACGGCATCGTTGACGAGGGCGAGGCTGTTGGCAAAGATGCCGACGACAAGCTCGACGACGGTAAACAGCCCGTTGACGATGATGCCCAGAAGGATCGACCGACGGGACTTGCCGTAGTCATGCTTGTGCATTGCCCCACCCCACGTCACGTATCATCATGTGCCTCACCGTTGTTCGCGCCAACGACGTTTTTGCCCCGTGCGCTGGGTTCGATGCGCATCTGGGCATCAGGATAGTGCTTCGAGAACTCGGCGCCCTTGAAGTACCTGTCGAGGAAGAGTGCCAGTGCAGAGACCTCGGAGTGTGGTTGATTGCCCACGGCGAGGTTGTAGGTCGCACGCTGGTAGATCTCGGGCGGCACCTTTTCGGCGCCTACAACGATGCACAGGTCGCCTGGAGCATCACGGATCTGGTCAATTGCTTCCTCGAACGGTACGCCATACATCGTAAGGTGCACCACCGTCCCATCAAACGTCAAGAGGAATGAGCGCCAGGACTTGAACTCGACGGAAAACGAGCCGCCCCACGACCTGACGACCGATGCGATGGTATCGCGGATGCGCTCGTCATCCTCGGAGATCACGATCCTATCGGCTCCAAAGGCACGTGCGACGAGAGCCACGTGCGTGGTGATGCGCTTGTCCCGCTGCGGGCGATGCCCGATGCGAAGTACGGTGATCATGTGCTATCGATGGAACGGACCCATATAAATCTCACGTTGATAGCGGGCGCACCTTCGTGCCCAGCACCATCGCAAGTGCCATCGAAACCGCCAGGACCACCGAGACACCAAAGATAAG
>DSAJ01000125.1 GCA_011372835.1 Methanomicrobia archaeon
CAGCCAAGACGATCTTGATGCCATTGGATTCAATAACATGCATGGGACCACACTGCACCTATCTACCGTCTCTTTATAAATCTTATGTCAGAAGATTTTAGTATTCTTTATACATAATTATTGTTATAGAATTAAATATCCTACCGAATTATGGGTAAAATAATGAATCAAATATGTAAATATTTTATTATCATAAAATAGGTGTGTTCAACGACCGTAGCGGCGTTCTCGTTTCTGGTAGTCCCTGACGAGGCGAAGCAGGTCGATCTTGCGGAACGCGGGAAGGTAGACGTCGGTGAAGAAGAGCTCCGCGTAGGCGGCCTGGAAGAGGAGAAAGTTGGAAAGGCGGGTCTCTCCGCCCGTTCGCACGATGATGTCGGGATCGGGCAGGCTGCTGGTGAGCAGATGCTCGCGAAGCGTCTCCATCGTGATGTCACCGGGACTCACCGAGCCTTCCTTGGCCTTCTGGGCGATGCTCTTTACCGCAGAGACGATCTCGTCGCGAGACCCGTATGCGAGACAGATGTTGAGGTAACGTGCGTCGTAGTCCCGCGTCGCCGCCTCGGCGTCCCGCACCGCCTTTCTCAGCTTCGGCGGCAAAGCGGCCTCGTCGCCGATATGATTGATGTGCACCTTCCTTTCGTGAATGCGCTCATCGGCAAGGATCGTCTCGAACCGCTCCGTAGCCAGGGTCATGATGTTTTCTATCTCCTCTTGTTGACGCCGGAAGTTTTCCGTCGAGAACGCATAGAGGGTGACGACCCGGATGCCGATATCGTAGCACCACATGATGAGCTCCTCCACCTTGTCCGCGCCTAGGGTGTGACCGAGCATGCGCTCATATCCGCGCATGGTGGCATAGCGTCTGTTGCCGTCGAGGATGAACGCAGCGTGCACAGGCACGTTCCCATTCATCACCTGCGAGCTGAGCCTGCGCTGATAGAGGCGATAGACCGGTGAGAGAAGTGCGTTTTTTATCATCGTGAGCGATAGCATCATCATCCTTCCACGTTCTTGTAGTGTCTTGCCAGCGTCACGTACGTAGCGGCATTGTCGGCGATGCGTCGCCGGGCCTCATCGTCGAGCTGGCGTGTCACCTTCCCTGGAACGCCCACCACAAGCGAGTGCGGGGGTATGGGGCTGCCCTCCGTCACGAGTGCGTTGGCCGCCACGATCGACCCCTCTCCTATCTCGGCGCCGTCAAGCACCGTCGCGTTGATGCCGATGATGCAGCGGTCCCCTATCGTGGCCCCATGGACCACGGCGCCATGGCCTATCGTGCACTCGTCACCTATTAGCACCTCGTGCTCGACAGTGACGTGGATGGTCGCGGATTCCTGTATGTTCGTGCGTTGTCCTATGACGACCCTGTTGAGGTCGCCGCGAACGCTGACAAATGGCCACACCGAGCTGTCTTTCCCCACTGTCACCCGGCCGCTTACGTATGAGCGTGAGGATATGAAGCAGGTCTCGTCTATCTTTTTCTCATCGAACATTTTTACCACCAAATATCGTTATGATGGACTGGGCGCTTTGCCCCACCTCTTGGGAGATGGGCTCGCCGAAGCCAAATGATTTCGGTTCGATGCCGATGATGTAGACCGTGCACCCTACCTCCACTTCAAGGTAGCGGGCCATCGTCGAGAGGGGCATCGAATGTGTCGAGAAGAGCGTCCCACCGACCTCGGACCTTGTGAAGATGCCGACGGAGCCGGGTGCTCCCCCCATGCGCGCCGCATCGATGAATACAACGATGTCTGGAGCCTGTTCGCGTATCGCGGGAATGTATGCCTCGGGTACGGTGGCCCCGTCAAAAGTCGTGAAGCGCGATGACAGCGCAGCCGCGATCATGGGCCCCACGGCGTCATCGCCCTTGATATCGTTTCCAACGCCCACGATCACCGACCTGTCCGTGAGCAGCGCTGCAAGCTCGTCAAGATTCATCATCCTTCCTCCCTTCGAGGAGTGATGCGAACTTGTCCTTCACGGCATCGGGGTCGGTCGATTTGAGTCCGTAGAGTTCACAGAACTCTTTGGTCGTGGTGAGGATGTAGGTGCGTTCCTTGGGGCGGCGTTGGATAAGCTTTCGCTCCTCGAGCTCTTTCAAGTGCTTGTATGCGCTTGTGCCGCGGAAGTTCACGACCAGGGACTGTTCGATCGGTTGCTTGTATGCTATGAGGGCCAGCGTCTTGAGGAGCGCACGCGACTCGCGGGCCTTTGGAAGGTAGAACTCGGTCATTTCGGTGTATTCGTCGCGAAGCTGCATCACGTACTCGTCCTTGATCGTATGGGTGACGGTTACGGGTCCGTCGCGCTCCTCGTACTCCGATGCGATCTCCTTGAGCATCCGTGTCACGTCGCGCGTGGGCAGGTCGAGATTCGATGCAAGCTCCTTCGAGGATACCGGCCGGCCCGCGGCGAACAACACCGCCTCTATCAACTTCTTCTCATCCATGCTATCACATAGGTCAAATCGTAATTCGTATCTCGCCGAAGAGCTCCTCCTGGTAGAGCTCTATCTTGCCTTTGGTCTCCAGGTAGAGTATGAAAAGGAACGTCCGGGCGATGAGGACGGGGCTGCGTTCATCGATGAGGTGCATCATCGTGATATAATCCCGCTCCTCAAGCATGTCCTTGATGCGGAAGAAGAGCTGTTGCACCTGCTCCTCGACGTTGACCCTGTGTTCATCGATGCGGATGACCTGCTTTTCCTCCCGGCGTTTTCGCGGTTTGAGCGTCTTCTTGCGGTCCGCCTCCTCCAACGCCTGGAGGAGCGCCTCCATCAGCTGGGGAAGAGTTATCTTGCCCGACGTCCTACGGAGCGGCGGAAGGATAGGCTTGATCTCGACATCGAGCTCCTCTCTATCATCCTTTTCCTCCTCGTCCTTGTCCTCTCGAAACATCTCCTCGGACTGCATCCTCAACAGTATGGATGCGGCAAGGATCGTCTTGCCCGAGAGCCTGAGGTCAAGTTCCTGCAGCTGCCTGATCTGTGCAAGGTACTTGGATGTAAGCTCCACTATGTCGATGTTCCATGGGTCTATCTCTCGTGATACGACA
>DSAJ01000048.1 GCA_011372835.1 Methanomicrobia archaeon
ACATTGATGCACCATACTCAGAAACATTTATAAATTAGTTACAAAAAGACAATTACGACTACAGGACAGACATACCCCTTTTTCTCGTCCTGTGCATGAGGAGGAGATTACGTGATAGAGATACGATTCCACGGAAGAGGAGGACAGGGGTCTGTTGTAGGAGCCCAGCTCCTAGCAGAGGCCGCCTTCCGAGAGGGAAAGGATGTACAGGCATTCCCCTATTTTGGCGTGGAACGTAGAGGTGCCCCCGTGACGGCATATACGCGCATCGCATCCACCCCCATACGCATGCGCACGAACATCTACGAACCAGACCATGTGGTAGTACTCGACCCTACCCTCGTATCCATCGTCGATGTGACGGCCGGGCTCCGGCCCGAAGGCTGGCTCATCGTCAATTCGACACACGCACCCTCCGAGCTCTCGACCGACCACGGGCACATCGCCACGGTCGACGCGACACACATCGCGCGCGAGTTCGGACTAGGCTCACGCAGCGCACCCATCGTCAACACGGCCATCCTGGGTGCAGTGGTGCGCGCCACCGAGCTCATATCCATCGATACGCTTTTGCAGGCGATCCGTGAGAAGGCCCCTTCGAAGCAAGAAGAAAACGCCAAGGCTGCACAGAGGGCATACGATTCCTTGAGGGGGGGCGAGTAACGTGGCAGAGAACAACGAAGTCGAGCTCAACTGTTATGAAGACCTTCCGGATTCGCCCGTGACCATGGGTACATCGCTTGTCTTCAAGACGGGCGACTGGAGGACGATGCGGCCGCTCATCGACAGGGAAAAGTGCAAGAAGTGCGGCATATGCTGGAAGTTCTGCCCGGACATGGCGATCAGGGAGCATGATGATTATCCTGAGATAGATTACGATTACTGCAAGGGCTGCGGCATATGCGCCAATGAATGCCCGTTCGATGCGATAGAGATGGTCGAGGAGGAATCCCTATGAAGCTGATGCTCTCAGGCAACGAGGCGGCGGCACACGGCGCTCGAATCGCTCGCGCGGAGGTCATATCCGCCTATCCCATCACCCCCCAGACGAAGATCGTCGAAAAACTCGCCGACTTCGTCGCCAGCGGGGAGATGAAGACCGAGTTCATCAAGGTCGAGTCGGAGCACTCCGCCATGGCGGCCTGCATATCCGCGTCGCTTGTCGGCGCGCGCACGTTCACCGCGACGTCGTCGCAGGGCCTGCTCCTCATGCACGAGATGCTTCACTGGGCAAGCGGTTCGCGCACGCCCATCGTGATGGTCAACATCAACCGTGCCGTGGCGCCGCCATGGAGCGTTTGGGCCGACCATACCGATTCGATCGCGCAACGCGACACCGGCTGGATCCAGTATTACTGCGAATCATGCCAGGAGGTCGTCGACACGCTGATCCAGGCCTACAAGGTATGCGAGCACGAATCGGTGCGCATGCCCGCGATGCTCTCGGAAGATGCGTTTTACCTTTCACACACATCCGAACCCGTTGACCTGCCCGAACAGGACGAGGTCGACGCGTTCCTCGGGACGTACGAACCTGAGCACACGCTTGACGTCGACGACCCGCGAAGCTTCGGGTCGCTTACGATGCCCCATCAGTGGTACTTCGAGTTCCGCTACAAGATGGCCGAGGGGATGGAGCGCGCCAGGAGCAGGATCATCGAGGTCGATGAGGAGTTCGGAAGGATATTTGGCCGCTCGTACGGCGGCATGCTCGAGCTCTACCGCTGTGATGACGCCGAGACGGTCATCGTCGCTGCAGGGTCGATGTCATCGACCATACGCGAGGCGGTTGACAGGTATCGCGAGGAAGGGAAGAAGATAGGACTGGCGCGCCTGCGCGTCTTCCGTCCGTTCCCGCGGGACGAGCTTCGTGCCCTCGCATCACGCGTCTCGCGCCTCATCGTGCTCGACCGCTCGTTCTGCTTCGGCAACGAGGGTGCGTTCCACAACGAGATCAAGGCGGCGCTTTTCGACCTCGAGGACCGACCCGAGGTGCGAGGCTATGTCATCGGCATCGGCGGCAGGGACGTCACGCTCGATACCATCGACACAGTGGTAAAAAGGGGCGAGGGCAATCCAGAGATGAATGTGCTAGACACATGGGTCGGCCTGAGGAGGTGTGAGCAATGAAGCACCCCATCCCCCCAGACGAGTTCGTCGAGCCCGGGCACATGGCGTGCCTCGGATGCGGCGGCGCCCATGCCATGCGCTACCTGCTCAAAGGGCTCGGTAAGAAGACGATCATCGCTCTTCCTGCCTGCTGCTGGGCGGTCATACCTGGTGTTTATCCGTACTCGTGCCTTGACGTGCCGCTTCAGTACGTCGCCTTCGAGACGACGGGAGCGTCGATATCCGGCATCGAGGCCGGACTTCGGGCGAAGGGCAAGAAGGAAGGCACCACCGTCGTTGGCTGGGCCGGCGATGGCGGCACGCTCGATATTGGCATCCAGGCGCTTTCAGGAGCGGTGGAACGAGGGCACGACATCAAATATGTTTGTTATGATAACGAGGCGTACATGAACACGGGCATACAACGCTCGTCAGCGACGCCGATAGGTGCATGGACCACCACAACGCCAGTGGGGACCACCCGTGCGTGGAAGCAGTCCCCCAAAAAGAACATGGTAGAGATCATGGTGGCGCACGAGATACCCTATGCATGCACTGCTTCGGTGGCATATCCAGAAGACCTCGTGAGAAAGGCAGAGAAGATGAAGGAGATCGAGGGGCCGTGCTACATGCATATATTTGCACCATGCCCCACCGGTTGGAAATACCCCCCAGAGAAGACGATCGAGATCGCTCGTCTCGCTACTCAAACGTGCGTATTCCCCCTCTATGAGGTAACGCATGGGAAGTACAAGCTCAGCAAGACCATACGTGATGAGAAGAAAAAGAACGTGGTCGACTACCTTCGCACTCAAGGAAGGTTTCGCAAGCTCGATGAGGAGACCATCCAGTCGATACAACACAACGTCGACAGGGAATGGGCGCTTCTCAAGAAGAAGATAG
>DSAJ01000111.1 GCA_011372835.1 Methanomicrobia archaeon
AGAGGGTGAGAGCCTCAGCGAGGATCTCATTCGTAAGCTCTCAACCTCACAGGTGGCATTCGTACGCCGCATACTTGCGTATGAGGAGAACTGTCCCGTCGATCTGTTGCGCACCTTCGCAGACGATGAGTCGGACCACGTCCGTATAGCCGTAGGGGCTAATCCCAATTCGCCAGCCGACGTGCTGGAGAAGCTGGCCGGTGACAAGGAGGAGATCGTACGGCGAAAGGTGGCCCGCAATCCTAACACTCCCCTTGACACGTTGTTGAAGCTTGCATGCGATTCACGCTACAATGTCAGACGCAGCGTTGCGATGAACCCGCGCCTGCCAGAACAGACACTCACTGAGCTCTCAAAGGACCTCGAGGGACATGTGAGGTACTGTGTCGCAGGCAACCCCAGCACGCCCCTGAAATGCCTTGTTGAGCTCTCTGATGACAAGTTCTATGAGATTCGCGTAAACGTGGCGCTCAACCCGAGCTGTCCTGCGGAGGTACTCGAAAAACTGTCCCAGGACGAGCTTGACATTGTAGCAAAGCGTGCACAGGAAAGCAAGGAGAAACGCTCAAGAGAGTGATCAATCCTTTTCCTCTTCCCCTTTATCTTTCGTCTCGCACGTGTCGCCGCACGTCTTACACCCAGTACAGGGCGGGAGGGCGTGCATGAGGTGGGGCCGTTTGACATAGTCCCTGTCGACCTCTGCAGCAATCTGCTGCAGGGCGTTTAGTATCAGGTGCAGCGATGAGGCGTCTCTTCTTGCCTGCTGCTGATCGATCGTTGCGTCCCCTCCCTGCGCATCCCCCAGGAAGCGCTTGAGCCTGAGTGTCGTCTTTTTGGCATATTCCAGTTGTTTCCCGATGTTTTCCTTGAGGATGGGGTCAAGTTCCTTGCGTTCAAATGCCGCCTCAGCATCGTTTATCGTTCCCTCTATCTTCTCGAGCGCATCAAGCGCCCTTTCGGCCTGTCGCGCGTTCGCGACGCCCTCGTAGATGTCTGCGATGCATGCAGCGGTCGTGTCCCCAAACAGGTCCTGTATGCGTTCCATCTCATTCACCTCATTGTATCATAGCATGTCGCTTTCATAAATATCATATACGCGTTCGATCGTGTCCGCGTCCTCCGGTCCCTTATCTTCCCTCATCCGTATGAGTCGTGGGAATCGCAGCGCGAATCCGCTCTCGTAGTGCGGGCTCTTTTGGATCTCCTCGTAGGCCACCTCGACGACGAGGTCGGCCTTGATGTGCGCCATCTTCCCTTCTTCATACTCGATCAATGGGCGAAGGCGCTCGGTCAGTGTTTCGAGCATCTCGTCGGTGATGCCTGTTGCCACCTTCCCTATCATGACAGGCATGTTGTTCTCATCGAGCACCGCCAGGTGGAACGAACCCAGATAGTGGGCTCGTCGTCCCGTGCCCCACTCCGCCCCTATCACGATGCAGTCGAGGCTCTCCAGCACCGATTTCAACTTGAGCATGTGGCCAACGCGCAACCCGGGCGTGTAAGGACTAGAGAGGTTCTTGAGCATGACACCCTCGTTGCCCAGGGAGAGCGATTCGGAGAAGAAGGTGCGCGCCTCCTCCGCGTCGTCGGTGATGACCATCTCGGAGAGCACGAGCTTTCGCGGGACGCTCGTGACGATCTTCTCAAGCTTTTGGCGACGGGATTTGAACGGCTCGTCTATCATGCTCTCGCCATTGAGGTAGAGCACGTCGAAGACGTTGGTCATGACGGGGATCTTGTCTATTATCTCGTCGATGTCGTATTTTCGCTTTATGCGCCGGGAGATCTGCTGGAAGGGAAGCCATCGGCCGTCCTCGGCGATGCCTATGGTCTCTGCTTCGATGATGCAGTCGCCCCCGATGTTTTCGCGCACGACACCGACGACGTCCCTGAACTGGCGCGTCACGTCCTCGAGTCTTCGGGTGAAGATGCGCACCTTCGAGCCTTCCTTGTGTATCTGCATCCTGAAGCCATCGTATTTGTACTCGACGGCGCACGGGGTGCCCACGATCTCAAACCCCTCCTCGACGGTCGACACCTTCTGCGCCGCCATCATCTTGATCGGCCGAAACAGCATGAGCGAGAGCGTCGAGAGTGCCTCTTCACCCTCGCATGCCTTTTTTGCCACGAGCCCCATGTCGTTTGAGACCATGAACGCCTTCTCAACCACGTCGCTTGGCATGCCGAACGCACGTGCGATGCCATCCCGCACCGTCCCTTCGGCCACACCGGTGCGCATCTTCTCGACAACGATGCGCGAAAGGTAGCGCGCCTCGAGCGGGGATGCGTTCGTGAGCAGTCCTGCAAGTATCTTGAGCTTCTTGTCCTGGCTTCGTTTGCCCTCGTATTGTGATATCTTTGTAAGGTCGTCATAGACGCGTGAGAGCGAAAGGTCCTCGGTAAGGAACATGACCTGTTTCTTATTTTCCATGGCCTGTTCGACCGCGCGGCCCACATCCCCCGTATCCTTGAGATAACCGAGTATGGTGCCCTCCGTGAGGCCGGTGACGTCAGCTACGACCTTGATGAGAAGCTTCTCCCCCACGCCCACCTTCTCCGTGGACCAGGTAGGAAAGACGCTGCCCAAAATGAGTTGCACGACGATGGGTATCTCATCCCTGTGAGCACGTGTAAGAAGCGATGTGACAATGCCTGTTTTTTCCAATCTGCTCGATGTCTGTTCGAGTTGTTCGAAATGCTCGCAAATCTCTGAAAATTCCATCGATACCACTACAGGGGATGGTTCTTGCATTTAAAATGCTTTTTATTGTTTCATTGCTACCGAAATGGCCGTTTCACTCATGCCATATCTGTGGACATTCATGTGAAATAATCTGATTAATCCATTTTCAAAAGATATTGCGGTCGTAATTTTCCCATTATAGGCTTTGCACACAAAGTCGTATCATTACATGTGCATTCGCTCGCGGTGCCACGTGGCATGCGCACCGGATGCACGCTCACATCCTCTATTCCCTCAGCAAGCGCATCGGGGAATGCTTTTTTTAT
>DSAJ01000113.1 GCA_011372835.1 Methanomicrobia archaeon
GAGCACTTCCAGGTCATCCAGCTGGCAAGCGCCTTGACGGTGTCGATGGTCTCGTCGGGGTGGAAGCGGATGCCGCCCTTTGTCGGCCCGCGTGCGTCGTTGTACTGTACGCGGAATCCGGTAAAGGTCTTGGTGGACCCGTCGTCCATGCGGACCGGTATGCGCACCTCGAGGGTGCGAAGCGGTTCCTTGAGAAGGTCGTGCACGTCCTGGTCAAGTCCAAGGACATCGACGGCCTTTTCAAGCTGTTTCTGGGCAATTTTGAAGGGATTGAGTTCTTCTGCCATTTTTCTCACCTGTCTCAGTTGTCGGGACATGCCCTTTTGCAACGAAGTATTATAAAAGTCCTCCGTTTCCACGACAGGAAATCTGTTTTCCTTGAAAAATAGAGAAGGGGGGTGAGACGGGAAGAGAGGGCACATCTCCCAGGCCCGGCGCAGACTTCGATAACTTTTTATAGAAATGCAGCTAGTCAAGGTAGCGTTTGTTCGCGCGGCGGGGTTGCCGAGTTTGGTCAAAGGCGATGGACTCAAGATCCAGGTCCGAAACGGGACGCAGAAATCGCCTTGCAAGGGGTGTGATGGGAAATCCATTCCTGTAGAGGTTCAGGGGTTCAAATCCCTTCCCCGCCACCATGCCCTCGGTCCTATCGGCTCTTCTTGTACGATTCGAATCTGTCCCAGTATGCCTGCAGCTCGGGATCCTCTAGCCTCTCCATTGCTTTGTGATGAGGCGTTGGCTTGCCCTTATCATCGACAGTGACGAACGTGACCGCTGTCTCGAGTATCGATTGGTCCCCGTAGCGGGAACAATGTATGCGACCCACGACCGTGATGCTCGTCGTGCCCACGTGAGCAACGAACGACTCGATGTCGACGACGTCCCCATTCTCTATCGGCCGCTTGAACTGAAGGCCCTGAATATTGACACATACCACGTTGTCGGTACGTTTGTTCTTCTTGGCAGCAGCGATGAAACATGCCTCCACCATCCATTTCGCCGTCTCTCCTGCAAAGAGCGTCCCATGGTGGTTGAGGTCTGCAACGCGTATCAATCGGGAAACCCATGTGAACTCCATAACATATTCCTCCTTGTCTGAGAGCGGAATGGTACCATAAAAACCTATTGGGCCTGCATCCAGGGGCGTTAAAATTATAATGCTTGCATACACATCATACTAATATGGGAGGGAGAGAAAATGAGCTACAACAAGGATAAGGCGCTCAGTTACATCATGGAGCATGGCAACGTGCTCGACACGTACAAGATGGAGTTCATGCTGGGTCTGGGGAGGGACGACAAGGTCCCACTCGACTTCTTCACGTCACATCAATACGAGGATGGCGGATTCGCGTTCAAGATGGAGAAGGGCAATCCCTCTTCCGTCGCCACGACGCTGTCAATGCTTGAGTGGTACAACGAGCTCGAGATCACCTACACGGGGTCGTACAAGCGATGCGTCCGATTCTTGCTCGAGCATCAGGAGCAGGGGACATGGGACGAGCCGGACGATATCGCAAGCCTCCATCCTGAGGAGTTCTACATCCCACATGCCCTTTCCACGAAGCTCTGGCTCACGGCACAGACGGCAAACGACCTGCTCTTCTACGAAAAGGAGGAGTACGCAGCCCAGAAGGCGCTTCGTTTCATGCACCAGCACAAACGCGACGACGGCACGTTCAAGGGATATCCCATCACCAACTGGATCATGATGTCGCTGTATGCGCAGCTTGGTATGAGCGAGGCGGCCCAGAATCTGCTTCCCTACGTACGTACACACATCGAAAAGGACACCAAGCTCATCATATGGGCGCTTGACTGTCTCTGGAAGGCGAAGATGGAAAACGTGCTTGCCGGCGAACTGCTCGACCTCATCGAATCGAAGCAGACGAGCGAAGGCTGCTGGACGACGTCAGACGGCAAGGAGTGCTATCCGCTCATCACCGTCGAGGCACTTCGGGCCCTCAAGCGATGGGGGCGCACGTAGGAAGCCCTACAATAACGTTTATATATGCGACCACCCTCATCCCACACAGGTGAAGACAATGGCCATCGTTGTGAACAAGGAAAAATGCTGCACCTACACCGGCACCTGTCAATGTACGGGATGCCACTGTGAGAAGTCGCAGGCACATAGTTGTACGTCATCGTGCGTCGACGTATGCCCCACGGAGGCGATAAGGGACCTCAACGGCATCGTGATCGACCAGGACCTGTGCGACGAGTGCGGGCTGTGCATCGATGCATGTGAAAACGACGCGCTCGAGATGAACTGAAGCGCACTATTTCTTATAGGTCAGCAACGCGGCTCCACCGATGAGCAGTGCTGCACCGACTATTTGTTCGAGAGTGATAGTCTCTCCTAGAAGCAATACCGCAAACACTGCCGAGAAGACGGCGCCAGCCGTGAAGAATAACGCAGCTATGTTCGGACCCGCCAGGTAGATGCCGCGATAGAACGTCAGGACAAAACTGGCGTAGAAGATGGCGGCAAGCACGATGAGCGACCACTGCTGGGCGTTGATGACAACAAAGTCCGAATAGATGAATGGCACGAGGAACGCACAGAGGAAGATGGCCCCAAAGAAGAATCTTCCCCATGTGACGATGTCGGCGGGGACCGTCTTCATCGACCATTTCGCAAACGCATTGGTGAATCCAAGCCCCAATGCAGCGAAAACGACGAATATGTCACCGAACATTGGTGCGGTGAGCCTCCCCCCCGTTGATATCAGGAACGCGCCGCCAAGCATCATGACGGCGACGAGGCCAATGATGCGTCCCACCTGCTCCCTGACGATGACGTTGGCGAAGGGAAAGGTGAAGAGGAAGGTGAGACGGATGAGGAACCCGGCGTTGACCGCAGACGTGTTCTTTTGCCCCACGAAAAGGAGCACGATGACGATGGCCTCTGCCACGAGGCCGACTACGGCGACGTTGCGCACGTCAGCACGGTTGAGCTGGGCAAGTTCATAACGCGACCGTATGAAGAAGGGAAGAGTAAAGAGC
>DSAJ01000094.1 GCA_011372835.1 Methanomicrobia archaeon
ACCGAATCTCGAGCGAGCCACCTTGAGGCCCTCCCGCGTCCTGGCCGAATCCTTCTTGTAAGAAATGGCAAGAGCGCCGATGGCCGCTGCGATGAGGAGTATGACATGTGCGTTCATGACGATCACTTATTACAATGTGTAATATTACATCATGTAATATAAAAATATTACGACCCGTAATAATAAGAAAGTATAAAAACACGCACATACAAGGGATATCCATGCAGAAGAAGGTCCCCGAGAACCTCATGACATACCTCATTCTCGACCTCATACGCCAGCAACCCCGCTACGGGTACGAGATCGTCAAGGAACTCGGACATGCGTCCAACGACCACTGGGAGCTGAGCTACGGCACGGTCTACGGGACGCTCAACAGGCTCGAGCAGCAGGGCATACTGGAACGGATACAGACAGAGGAGGAAAGGAAGTACTTCGGCCTTACCACAAAAGGGGAGGAGTATCTTGAAGATCAGGAGGCGGAGATCAAGGAGTTGGGCGTGCGCTCACGCGAGGTCATACTCGGATTCTTAAACATCTACCGCAACATCCACGGCCGCGAACATCTCGAGCGGCTGCTCGAGGACATCAAAGAGGAATTCGAGAAATAGTAGTGATGTGCCACTAATAGAGGTGGCACGAAACGAAATGGTCCTTTTCTACCTCGACGAGCTCCGGTTCCTCGGCGCTGCAGCGCTCCATCGCTGATGGGCACCTGTTATGGAAGTGGCAGCCGGGCGGCGGATTGACGGGGCTTGGCACATCGCCCGTGAGTATGATCTGTTCCGTCCTCCGGTGGGGATTGGGGATCGGCACGGAAGACATGAGCGCCTTAGTATAGGGATGCATCGGGTTTCTGAAAAGCTCCTTCTTGTCGGCTATCTCTACCACCTTCCCAAGGTACATCACGGCGATGCGCTCGCAGATGTGCTTGACCACCGCAAGGTCGTGGGCGATGAAGAGGTAGGTGAGGTCGAGCTCCTTTTGGAGGTCGTACAGCAGATTGATGATCTGCGCCTGGATCGAGACGTCAAGTGCGCTCACCGGTTCGTCTGCGACGATGAACTCGGGGTCGAGCGCAAGCGAGCGGGCGATGCCGATGCGCTGGCGCTGCCCGCCTGAGAACTCATGGGGATAACGGGATACCTGCTCTGCCGTAAGACCGACGAGCTCCGTTATCTCCATGACCTTGTTCTCACGTTCCTCCCGGCCGTAGAGCTTGTGGACCTCCATGGGTTCGGAGATGATGTCGCCCACCGTCATGCGGGGGTCGAGCGAGCCAAACGGGTCCTGGTAGGTGATGGTCATCTTTCGCCTGTAAGGAAGCATCTGTTTACGCGAGAACCCGGAGATATCAACACCATCGTAACGGATGCTGCCAGCTGTCGGTTGGTGGAGCTTGAGTATCGTCTTTCCGCAGGTCGACTTGCCGCATCCCGATTCGCCGACGAGGCCGAACGTCTCTCCCTTCTTGATCTCAAAGCTCACGTCGTCGACGGCCTTGAGGTATTCAGTGGCCCGGAACATACCCCCCCTGTGCTCGAAGTACTTCTTTAGATTCTCGACTTCAAGGAGCGACTTCATTCCTTGCCCACCTCCAGACATCGAACGAGATGTTCCTCGACGCCCCGGCCCACGTAGCGCAAGTCGGGAATAGAGTTGACGCATTCGGGACGTGAGCACGTGCAGCGAGGTCTGAATCGGCATCCTTTTGGAGGATCGATCAGATTCGGTACTGTCCCCTCCATGACCGCAAGGCGCTCGACGTCGCGGTCAAGCGACGGCACTGAGCGTATGAGGCCCTTCGTATAGGGATGCTGCGGATTGTCGAAGATCTCCTCGACCGACGCGTACTCGACGATGTTGCCAGCATACATGATCGCAACGTAGTCGCAGTACTGTGCCACAACCCCAAGATCGTGGGTGATGAGCAGTATGGAGGTATTGAGCTCGCGCTTGAGGTCGTCCATGAGATTGAGGATCTGTGCCTGGATCGTCACGTCAAGAGCGGTCGTCGGCTCGTCGGCTATGAGAAGCGATGGACGGCACGCGAGTGCCATGGCGATCATGACGCGCTGGCGCATGCCGCCGGAGAGCTCGTGGGGGCATTGGCTCATCCGTTGCTCTGGGTCCGGCAACCCTACAAGCTCGAGCATCTCTACCGCCTTTTTCCACGCCTGTTTCTTCTCGAGGCGCTGGTGGAGCTGTATCGTCTCGATGAGTTCGCTCCCTACGGTAAAGACAGGATCGAGGCTTGTCATCGGCTCCTGGAACACCATCGAAATCTTGTTGCCGCGAATCTTTTGCATCTGGCGTTCGGAGTAGGAGGTAAGGTCCTCTCCCTCCAACTCGATCGACCCTCCCACAATTCGTCCTGGCGGATCGGGGATGAGGCGCATGATCGAGAGTGCGGTCACTGACTTGCCGCACCCCGATTCGCCGACGAGGCCGAACGTCTCTCCCTTCTTGATCTCAAAGCTCACGTCGTCGACGGCCTTGACGATGCCGTCATCGGTGAAAAACTGTGTCTCGAGGTTCTTGACGTCAAGGAGCGTTTCACTCATAACTTCGCACCTCCCTTGAGGCGGGGATCGAGGGCATCCCTGAGCCCGTCGCCCATGAGGTTGAGCGATATCACTGAAAGGAGAATCGCGATGCCGGGGAATGTGGCAGCCCACCATGCGCCCGTGATGAGGTACTGCCTGCTCGCCGAGAGGGTAAGGCCCCATTCGGGCGAGGGCACCTGGGCGCCAACGCCAAGGAATCCCAGCGCTGCCGCATCGAGGATGGCCGTCGCGAGCATGAGCGTTCCGTAGACGATGATTGGCGCAAGAGAGTTTGGCATAACGTGACGCAACAGGATGCGCGCATGGCTCGACCCAATGGCATGCTGTGCTTCGATGAACTCCATCTCCTTGATCATCAGGGCCCCACTTCGCACGACACGCACCATCTGCGGCGAATAGGTGATACCAATCGCTATCATGGCC
>DSAJ01000072.1 GCA_011372835.1 Methanomicrobia archaeon
GTACTGGGTCGGAGAAACGGGGCAGCACAAGTACTACGAGGTCATACTCGTAGACCCGTTCCATCCTGTCATCGTGGCCGATCCACGCATCAACTGGATTTGTGAGCGCCAGCACACACGACGTGTGTTCAGAGGGAAGACCTCAAGCGGTGCGCGCGGTCGCGGTCTTAGGACGAAAGGCCTCGGTGCAGAGAAGGTGCGCCCCTCGCTGCGATCACACCACAACAGAGGTAATTAGGGCGAGAATCTGTGAAAGGCGTAGTCGATCACATATCCCTTGAGACTTCGGTCCATGCCACCGAGTCGAAGGAGAAGGTCTATGCGGCTCTCGGACACCTTGGCATTCCGCCAGAACGGTGGTCTGAACAGCGCACCATGGGCCATCACGGGAATGCGATCGTCATCCTCAGCGCACGCGTGGAAAGCACGGAGGAGATCCTGTCATTTCTGGGGTCTCCTTTCATACTTTCTCTTTCCGACGTCATCATCGATACCCTTCCAGAGCGTGTCGATGACAAGGGGCACATCTACATACGCGCTGACAAGCAAGACCTTTTCCAGGGCATCTACTCCTTGCAGGACCGGGGGGACGTGAGGGTGGTGCTAAAGATAATATCATATCCCCAAAAACGCGAGAAAGTGATACGATATGCAACACATATACTCCGCGGTGGACATGAGGGGGATTAGGAACGATTATTTTGAGACGGTGGTGAGCACCGAACCGAACATGGGGGATTATCTTGCCCTCGAGCTCACCCCCGAGACGTTTTCCAACAGGCGTTCACGTATCAAGGAGACCAAACCCGATATCGTCTATGCCCAAGGGAAGGACCTCGCGTTCAACAGGCAGGTGCTCGAGTCACCCGAGATCGATGTCCTGAGCAGGCCCTACCCCATAGACGATACGCTTGCCCGCCTCGCCTCGCGAAACGACACGGCATTCGAGATATGCGTGGCGCCGCTGCGTTCCATGCGCGGATATGTGCGCGCCCGACATTTCCAGTCACTCATGAAGACGATCGAACTTGCTTTGCGCAGGGACGTCGACATCGTCATAACCTCAGGAGCGTCCTCCCCCATGGATGTCTTCACGCCCCGGGAGCTGGTGGCGTTTGGCGTCGTGCTCGGCATGGAGTATCCACAGGCCAAGGCGTCCGTGACGGCGATCCCACGGGCCGTGCTGGGAGTTGATAGCCGATGAAGTACCGCATCCCCAAGTCGATGAGGGAGAAGAAGCGCTACCTCAAGGTGCGCCTTATCGCCGAAGCAACGTTCACACAGGACGAGGTGCGCCACGCGCTCTGGGGTTCCCTTCTGCAGCTCGTTGGCGACCTGGGGGCCTCCAAGACCCAGACGTGGATATCGTCGTGGGAGGAGGAGCCAGGAGAGGGGTATGTCCGCTGTTCGATCCCCGCGGTCGACACGGTCATCGTCGCCCTCAAGCTCATCACGGAGATGCGCAAGTCGTCCGTCACTTTCGTCATCGAGGGCGTATCCGGCACCATAAAGTCGCTTCGCAACGCCCCGGATGATGCGAAAATCAAGTAAATTTAAAAAGGACATATAAAAATATTAAAAGAGAGCGTATATATGAAATGGATTAAAAGGCATATGGCCTGGTGCCATTCTTTTGTGCGTGACAAGGACCCGTACGGGAAGGGAGTGATTATGTGGTCTCCATTGATGATGCCATCATTGCGCGATTGAAGACACATGGTGAAAAGTTCGAGGTGTTGGTCGACCCCTACAAGGCGCGTAAGATAAAACAGGGGGAGGAGGAGGAAGACTTCCTCGCGTCGCCATTCATCTACACCGACGTGGGAGCGGCCGACAAGGCCTCCGAGGACCTGTTGCAGAAGGTCTTTGGCACCGATGTGGTCGATGACATAGCCCTGCGTATCATCCGAAAGGGCGAGGTCCACCTCACTGCGGAGCAGCGCAAGGAGATCTTGGAGGAGAAGAAGAGAAAGATATTGACCTACATCTCCCGCCATGCCGTCGACCCGAAGTCGGGACTGCCTCACCCCTATGTGCGTATCGAGAATGCGTTTGAAAAGGCCAATATCCACATCGACCTCTTCAAGTCGTCAGAGAAACAGATCGACGAGGTCATCAAGGCGCTGCGGCCGATACTGCCCCTGAGATTCGAGATGCGGTCGATAGCCGTGAAGATCCCATCCGAGTACACGGGCAAGGCATACGGCGTCTTCACCGAGTTCGGCACCCTGAGGAAGGAAGAATGGGGGAAGGACGGGACACTCTATGTCCTGATCGAGATGCCGGCAGGAATGCAGACGGAGTTCTACGACCGTATCAACGCCCTCACGAAGGGCGATGCGGAAATCAAGATAATCGATAAGAGTTGATCACATGGAATGTGTAGTAAACGAGCGAGAACTGGTGACGCCAGGAACGTTGGTCGCCACGGGGAAATGGAATCTTTCAGGTGGCGTGGTCCGCGAGGGCGATGAGGTCTTTTCGACTGTCCTTGGCCTCTTCTACCATGAGGATGAACGAAAGACGGTACGTGTGGTGCCGCTCGAGGGCAAGTACGTTCCCAAGGCAGGAGACAGCGTCATCGGGAAGATCGTCAAGGTGTTGCCAGGCAAGTGGCTTGTCGACATCAATTCAGCGTATATAGCATCACTGGAACCGAGGAACGCGATCCATGATAGGATCGAGGACCTCTCTCGCGTCTACGACGTGGGCGACCTCATCTTCGCCAAGGTCGATTATGTGAATGAGATCTACGACGCGACGCTCTTTTCCAAGGCATCGCCCTACGGAAAGCTCAGGGGAGGGTCGATCTTCGAATTGCGGCCCACCAGGGTGCCGCGGCTCATCGGCAAGAAGGGGTCGATGATCTACATGATAAAGCAAACGACACGAACGAAGATCCTTGTCGGCCAGAATGGTCTTGTTTGGGTGAAGGGCAGGAAGGAGATGGAAGACATCGTTGAGAAGGCTATCGACATCATCAAC
>DSAJ01000088.1 GCA_011372835.1 Methanomicrobia archaeon
CCGTATATGCATTGTCGCCTGAAGACGGTAAAGTTAAATACAGTGTCCCCTGATTTGTGGCAATGGACAAGCGATACGTGTGCCCCAAGTGCGGCTACGAGGCATCTGCCGATGAGCGAAGCGACTCCCCTGAGTGTCCGCGCTGCGGCGCCCTCCTTAACGAGGAGCGGGGCGACGGCGCCCCTACCGTGCTGGACAAGGTACGCGAGGCGGCGCGCGGACAGCTCAACGTCGAGCGGGTCTCCTCAAACGGCCAGGTCGTATCGGTCGACCTCGGCACGACGGAGCCCGACTATGACACCGTGCGCTCCGTCTTCTCGCCCATGGGGTACGATGCGTTCGCCAGGGAGCGCAATGGCCGCTACTACGCGTTCTTGGTCGAGCGTCATGATGAAGGGGAGAGCGCGTTCTCGCGCCCCATCGTCTACATCGGCCTCTTTGTCGCCACAGTGCTCTCGACGATCTATGCGGGCTATACGCTCTCGGTCCCCCTGGTCGAGGAGGGGCTCATGGACAACGTATGGAACGGCGCGCTCTCGTTCTCGTTCGGCCTGCTCGCCATCCTCGGGTGCCACGAGATGGGACACAAGATCCAGTCGATCCGAAGCGGCATCGACTCGTCGTGGCCCTACTTCATACCCATGCCGCTTCTCCCCCTGGGGACGCTCGGCGCGCTGATTAAGATGAAGTCGTCCATCCCCACCAACGACGATGCGGTAAAGGTCGGCGCCGCGGGCCCCCTCATCGGGGTCGCCGTGGCGATACCGGTGACGATCATCGGCATGCGCCTCTCCTACATCGTCCCGGGAAGCGCCTTTGGCGAGGGAAGCTTCACGCTCGGCAGTTCGCTCCTCTTCATGGCGCTCTCCGAGCTGTCGATACGCGTACCCCAGGGGATGAGCGTCTGGATACATCCCCTTGCGTTCGCAGGATGGGTGGGTCTTTTCGTGACGATGCTCAACCTCCTGCCCGCCGGGCAGCTCGACGGAGGCCACGTGACGCGCGCGATCTTCGGTCAGCGCGGCCATCAACTGATATCAAAACTCGTCGTGCGCGTGCTCGTATTCATCGGCATCCTCGGCATGCTCTCGGAAAGCGGTATATTGAATCTGGGGCAGTACATGTGGTCGGGCTGGCTCATATGGGGATTTATCGCCTACTTCATCACGCGGGGCGGCCATCCCGGGCCCCTCAACGAGCTAAAGCCTCTCTCGACCACGTCGCGTGTCATCGGCATCCTCGCGCTTGTCACTTTCATACTGTGCTTCGTGCCGGTGCCGATACAGATAGCCTAACGCATGACGTTGCCGTTTTCAATATGGAGCTTGCCGGTGTTGACGTACGAGTTGAGCGTTTTTCGCACAAACTCCTGCTTGAGCCCGCGCTTGGAGCCCTCCATCACCACGATCGACGGCGGGGCGATGCCGTTGTGGCGCTCAAGCACGTCGTTTAACACCTCCTCGAAGAGGCGCAGCCTCGCCTTGTCGGAGGGAAGCACCGTTGCCTTCAGCCGCGCGCCGTAGGTTCCCTTCTCCTCGGTAACTTCGATAAACACCGCATCCTCGCAGTGCGGGCACGAGATCTTCACTATCGCCATTATGTTCACCTCATACTAGAAATACGCTTATTATGCCTGTAAGGAAGATGCCGTCAAACGTCCCGGCGCCGCCGATAGAGATGGTGCGCGCGGTGGTCCGCGATATCTTGTTGAGATTGAGCAGGTCGGCGCCGATGATGACGCCAAGCACCCCCGTCACGAACGAGAGCGCGACCGGGAACGCATCGCCGGCAAAGAGCAGAGCGAGCCCGGCGGACATGAGCGGCGGTACGAACGTGGGCATCACGATGCCGACGTTTGGCACCACTCGCGATATCTTATAACAAATCCCCACCATGATCGGTATCGTGACGAGGCACCACGGGAAGAGGTATTCGGGGTAGCGTGCGAACATATAGATGCACAAAAGCAGCGGCACGACGGCGCCGCCGACATTGATCGCTACCGTCGTGTCGCACTGCTCCATATATCCCTGCGTCGACTGGGGATAGATGAAGTGGTAGAATCCCGAGGCCATGGGCCGCTCAACGGTGCGCGTGCACGTCACCTTCCTCAGCGGGATGTTGACGAGGCTTCCGAGTATCGTCGCGAAGACGAGCACCGACGCCATCATCGGCGAGAGGCCGATGCGCTGGAACGCCGCCTCGACAACATTGATGAAGAGCACGACGAGCAGGAGCGGGATGAGTATGATGAGGAAGAAGACGAGCGGGTTGCCGAGCGGAAGCGACATCATGCCCCTGCGCGGTCCGAGCTGGTCGCCGTTAATAGATCGACACCTTCCGCACGCCGTGGATCTTGAGTATCTTCTCGAGCAGGTAGGGCGGCATCTTCCTGTCCGTGACGATGGTGAGCTTAGGGCTTGGATATAGGTCAGGATCGTCGGCCACGACCTGGCGGATCGAAAGACCCTCGGAGGCGATTATCGACGATACCCCCGCCACGATGCCGACGGTCTCGGGCACCGCCTCGATCTCGACGACTCCGAGGTCGAGCGCGCTTGCCGCGTCGCGCAGGAACGCGCGGGGCTTGAGCTCGGAAAAGACGCCCCTGAGCTTCTCGTCGGCCATGATGTCGCGCACCGTCTCGGTGATGACGCGCCGGTCGATGCCGAGCGTGTCGGCGATCTTTTTCACCGGCACCACGATGTCCTGGCAAAAGACCTTGAGCTCGTCGTTGCATGAGAGGCCGAGCATGAGCAGAAGCGATGCCACCTCACGCCGCTTCGGCGACGATTTGAAGTGCTGTTCGATATCCTTCCACATTTCGATCTACGCCCCTTTTTCATCTGTGCGTACTTCAATGTTTTCCCCGTCGATGGAGACCTCGTCGCCCGAGGCGATCTGGGAGATATCGACCTTGTCGACCATGGGTATGTCCGCGATGATGGCGCCCACCGCGAC
>DSAJ01000025.1 GCA_011372835.1 Methanomicrobia archaeon
AGTAAATGCTCGGGGCCGCAAGGGCGATGATGAAGATGCCGGAGATAACAGGCGTATGCGCCGTAGCCGTGAACCGCATGCCCACCATACCTACGAAAAAGCAGCAAAGGCCAGCGACGGGAATGCGCGGTATCCGTGCCATGGTATTAGGGATCGGTTCAAGATTTTTATTGATTGTGCAAGGGAATAGTATGAAATAATGGGTACTTCTCGCACCGCACCCGTAGAATAGGTTTATATTTTCTCTAATCGAATACTACTCATGAAGGGAAAACGCATAGTAATAGTGGGCTCTGGATTTGGTGGGCTTGCCGCTGCCGCCCTTTTAGCGTATAAGGGACATGATGTCACGCTCGTGGAGAAAAATGAACTATACGGCGGCAGGGCGCGAGTGCACAAAGATAAGGGATTCCAATTCGATATGGGTCCCTCCTGGTACCTTATGCCCGATGTGTTCGAGGAGTTCTTCGCATTGTTTGGCAAGACGCCTGCAGACTTCTACGAGCTTCAGCGCCTCGATCCCCAATACCGTATCTTTTTCTCCCATGACAACATCGTCGACGTGCATGCCGATTTCGAGAAGAACGTGGCACTCTTCAACAAACTCGAACCTAACGGCGGGGAGAAGCTTCGCGAGTTCCTCGATCTTGCAAAGGTCAAGTACGATACCGCGATGGAGGGAACTCTCTACAAGGATTACAAGAGCGTCCTCGATCTTTTGAGCTGGGACATGTTGCGCAAGGGCACGAAACTTGGCGTGTTCGGCAATCTCGACGACCTCGTGCGCAAGTACTTTTCAAGCGATGAGGCCATAAAGATCCTCGAGTATTCCATAGGATTCCTTGGCGGCTCCCCCAAGATCACGCCCGCCATATATCAGCTGATGTCGTATGTTGACTTCTCCCTTGGTGTATGGTTTCCCGAAGGGGGGATGGGCAAGGTCGCATCCAGCATATACGAGCTGGCAGTGGAAAACGGTGCTCACGTCATCCTGGGAGAGGACGTCACCGAGATAAAGGTCAAGGAGGGCAGGGCCACGACTGTGGTGACAGAGAATCGGGAGATTGACGCGGATGTCGTAGTCGTGAACGCAGACTATCCATACAGCGAGCTCCAACTCATACCCGAGGAGTATCAGACCTACGACAAGAAGTACTGGGATTCCCGCATACTCGCCCCATCCGCGTTCGTTGCGTTTGTAGGCATCGATACAACAATCGACAAATTGCGACACCATTCATTGTTCCTCGACCGCGACTGGGCAAGAAACTTCGATGAGATATTCGAATCCGATTCGCCCGCCTGGCCAAAGTCGCCATCCTACTACGTTAACGTGCCTTCAAAGACCGACCCGGGCCTTGCACCACCTGGCGGTGAAACGCTCTTCATACTCGTTCCGCTCGCCCCCGGCCTCGAGGACACACCGGAGCTGCGCGAACGGTTCTTCAACCAGATAATGGACCATCTCGAAGACGTGGTGGACATGCCCATCCGCGACCATATCGTAAGCAAACGCATCTTCGCGGTCAACGACTACGCAAACGACTACCATGCCTACAAGGGCACTGCGCTCAGCATCGTACATACACTCAAACAAACGGCAGTGTGGCGGCCTGCACATCGGAGCAAGAAGGTACACAATCTCTATTACACAGGTCAATACACGCATCCGGGGATAGGCGTCCCGATGACGCTCATAGCATCCCAGATAGTGGGCGACCTCATCGAAAAAAATGAGCAGTGATGGCATGTCAGAGCGGGTGTTGGACTCTATCTTCAAGAAGGGCAGTACCACATTCTTTTACAGTAGCAAGTTCTTCCCTTCCGACGTGAAAAAGGATGTGACGAGGCTCTATGCGTTCGTACGCACCGCAGACGATTATGTAGATTCCATCCCACAACAGGCCGATGAGTTTTACTCATTTAAAGAACACTATCATGCCGCCCTTGGCGGGGTGCCTGCTGGCGACGAGGTCATCGATTCTTTCGTCGAGCTGCAACAGCGGCTGGGATTTGACCAGTCGTGGATCGATGCGTTCTTTGCCTCCATGGAGATGGACATCACCAAGGAACATTACACCACCATGGAGGAGGTCGAGACCTACCTCTACGGGTCGGCAGAGGTGGTCGGGCTGATGATGGCGCGTATCATGAGGTTTCCCCCCGAGGCAGACATATCGGCACGTTACCTCGGACGCGCATACCAGTATATCAACTTCATACGGGACATCAATGAGGACATAGGGCTCAAGCGCCGCTACTTCCCTGAAAGCGACATGAGGGCATGTGGCCTTACGAGCCTCGACTACGAGGTCGTCTCGACCCATCCAGAACGATTCGCACACTGTATCCGTATCCAGATACGGCGCTATCTCACATGGATGGAGCGTGCCGAGGAGGGATTCTCATATATCCCACGACGCTACCTCGTACCCATCAAGACGGCATCCGACATGTATCTATGGACGGCGCACAAGATATACGAAGACCCGCTCGTGGTCTACCGTCGAAAGGTCAAGCCATCATCGTTTTTCATACTCGTCCATGGGCTGAAAAATCTCATCCATCCTTATGGGAAGATGAGCATCTACACCAACGCCATGGGCACAGAGGAATGCCGTAATGTATGAGCGGGCACGCTACTATCTACGCCTCTCTCGGCCACGATTCTGGATCTACACTGCAGGCACGTTCGTCGTGGGGTACTGCCTCGCTGCACAATCGTGGTCTGCATTCTACAGGCCCGAGTATGTCATCTATCTGCTCTACTTCTTCGTGCCAGCCAACATCCTCATATATGGCGTAAATGATTACTGGGACGCCACCACTGACAAAGGCAATCCGAAAAAGGGTGAAAAGGAGATTCGCCTTGCATCCTCGCAGCGCTCGGAGCTCAGTACTGTGCTCGCCTTCGTAGTCGTGCTGAGCATCACCTTGATGGTCGTGCAGG
>DSAJ01000121.1 GCA_011372835.1 Methanomicrobia archaeon
CCCCTCTGCCGTGCCCAGGCGCACGTGCGCAACAAAAACTTTTTAAGCGTGCTGTTTATACTTTCGCTACCATACGCATTAGGAGGTGCATTTTTGGGAAGAATAAGACCACGATTCATCAAACGTGCGGCAACCGAGGTCGTCGAGAAGTACAGGCATGACCTTTCGACAGACTACGAGGAGAACAGGGAGTTCTTGCGAGAGGTGCTTGAGGTCCCGAGCCAAACGGTGAAGAATCGTATCGTAGGGTACGTAACGACCATTATGAAAAAGGAAGAGCGCGCTAAACTAGCTTGATATCATATACCCTCATATGCGAGAGAGGGGCATACGGCTTGACACGCCGTGTGTTTCGTATGATGGCTCGCTTTCCCTTCGCTTCTGCCTTCTCGCCTATATCTTGTTCATGCATCGCTTCTTGTCCGTCGTTCACGATGGCGTAGTAGTGCACCGTCCCTTCGGGCGCGAGAGCGTCAAACGCCGTGTCGAGGAACGCTTGCGCGTCGTGGGGAAGGTTCATTATGATCCGGTCTGCGGCTGGAAGCTTGCGTACCATCTCGGCGGCATCGCCGCATAGCGGTTCGATGCATGGTGCCTTGTTTCGCACTATGTTCGCCTTGAGCAGGTCGATGGCGTCTGGATTGAGGTCGATGGCGTAGACGATCTCGGGATGTGCGCGTTTTGCGATAAAGAGTGCAAACGGTCCCACGCCGCAAAACATGTCGATTATCACCTCTCCTTCCCTCACCTGTTCTGCCACGCGCTTTCGTTCCGTTGCGAGCCGTGGCGAGAAGAACACCTTGGCGAGGTCGACCTCGAGCTCGAGGCCGTGCTCCCTGTGGATCGTGTGCGTTCGCTCTTCGCCCGCGAGGTGGATGAATCTCCGAGTGCGGTAGTCCCCTTCGAGGGCGCCGCCCTTGCCGAGCACCACATTGAAGTGCTTGTGGGATGCAAGGAGCGCAGCTCCTATATCCTGTGCATACGGCAGCAGCTCCTCCTGTATGTCCAGCACCGCTATGTCACCTATCGCATCGAATGTGTGGACCTCGTCGACGAGTGCTTCGGGGAGTACGCTTTGGAGTTGTTCGCGGTACGTACGTTCTCGCGGGAGTGGTTCGAACTCCACTTCGACCATCTCCAGCCCCTCGACATCTTCGGTGACGGGCATGTAGAGGTGGTCGTCGTCGGCAAAGATGCGGTATCCGGCCCTGAGGACGCCTTCCTCGAGAAGCTGCAGGCGGATACGCTCCCCCTGGGCCCTGGGCACGCGCACGCCCTTCATCGCCTCACCGCCTCGAACACCTTGTAACCAGCGCCGCGCGCGATGATGGCAACGTTGCCAAAGACGCGTTCCACCTCGGCGGAGAAGCTCTTTGCCCCCTGCTTCGAGCGCACCACCGCATAGAACGCCCCACCGGCCGCAAGATGTTCATGGCTCTGTTTCACCATGGCGTAGACGACGTCCTTACCTGCGCGTATGGGGGGGTTGGTCACGATGACGTCGAACGTCTCGTCGATGGCCTCGAGGATGTCGCTTCGGTGCACCATCACGTCGACATCGTTCTTGCGGGCGTTTTTCTTAGCAATCGCCACCGCTCGCGGATTGACGTCGGAGAGATGCACGCGTGCCCCGGGATGGCGTTTCGCGATTACTATCCCTATGGCGCCCCATCCGCATCCAAGGTCGAGCACGCTCTTGTCCTCCATCGGCGGGAGCGCGTCGATGAGGATGGCCGTCCCCCTGTCGAGCTTGCCTTTGGAGAAGACGCCTGCATCGGTGTCGAAGCTCAGCACGTGGCCGTCGATGGAAAGGTCGACTGATATGACGTCGTGTGCACCCTTGTCGTCCTGGGAGAAGTAGTGCCCCATGCTCCTTTTTTAGAATAGAAAGCTTTTTAAACGTTGGGACATTGACCTAATAAGAATCGTTTATATACTTATCAGGTGTTAACAATGGGTTTTTGGCAAGGTAGGTCAAAGCGGAAGAACACTGGTGGCCGTCTCAAGACAGCGAGAACCAAGAAGAAGCGAGAGATGGGCAGCGAGTTCATCGAACCCCGCGTGGGTGACTACAGGAAGAAGGTGACACGTGGCTTTGGCGGACACAGGAAGCTCAAGATCAAGAGCGCCGAGTTCGTCAACGTGGTCACGCCCGACGGAGCCAAGCGCGTCGCCATCAACGGCGTGGTGGAGAATCCGGCAAACATCCACTACGTGCGACGAAATGTTCTCACGAAGGGCGCCATCATCGACACCGAGGTGGGCAAGGCGCGCATCACGTCGCGTCCGGGCCAGCACGGTGTGCTCAACGCAGTGCTCATCGAGTAAGCACTACGATTTCTTTTCTTCTATTCTTTATCTCTTTCATATTTCGCAGTTGTACGAGCAGTACCCCTACGAACACGCACGCTATCCCCGCGGCCTTGAGCGCGTCTATCTCCTCGCCAAGGAAGATGACCGAGAGGAGCGCTATTTGTATGAGCATCGTGTTTTGCAGGATGCACTGCTCATAGGCACGTATGGACTGGAGCGCATGGTTCCACAGGTAGAACGCGAGCGCCGTGTTCACGAAGGCGAGCCATGCGATGATCACCGTCCCCTCGAGGGTTGGCACGTGTACGTTTCCCGTGGCGCCCGTCGCTGCAAGGAGCATGAGCGAGGCAATCATCATGGGATAGCCTGTAAACGAGTAGATGTTCTCCCGAAATCCCCTGAGCACGCGTCTTGAGAGCACCATGTACGTTGCCCAACCGATGCCGGAAACAATCGTTATCGCTATGCCTCGTGCATCGTTCATGACGAGGCCCGCGTCGTTGAAGAAGAGACGGATGCCAATGAGCGTTATCACTATGCCAACACCCTGCATCTTCGTCGGACGCTCATCAAGGAATGCGATGCCAAGCATGAGCACGAGCAGGGGATTGAAGTTGAGGATGAACGA
>DSAJ01000065.1 GCA_011372835.1 Methanomicrobia archaeon
ACCTCGTACGCATAGGGTATCATCTCCTTCACGTCCTCCACGTGGGTTATGATGACGATCTGCGAGAAGAAATGCTCGAGCGCCCGTAGCGACGAGAGGAGATTCCTTCTGCGCTCGCCGTCAAGCGAAGAGAACGTCTCATCGAGAAAGAGCGACTCGAGGTGGGCGAATCCCTGTTCGCGAGACAGCGAAACGAGCACACGGGATATCCCCACGCGCAAGCACAGATTGATAAGGTCCTTCTCGCCCCCCGAGAAGCGGTAAATGGGGTAGAACACACCGTTTGATGAGACACGTACGGTGTATTCCTCATCGATGGCAACGGCAGGATACTTTCCCTGGGTCACCTCGTTGAGAAGCCAGGAGACCTCGGACTGGATGAGGGGTTTGAGGCGTTCGTGAATGTTTATCGGAATGTTCCTGAATGCCTCCTTGAGCACCTGATGATGGTGCAGGCTCGCCTGGCACTCCTTGAGTGATGTGCGTACTTCATCGAGCTTAGCCTGCGCTTCCTCCATGCGTTCACGCATGGCGCGTGCGGATCCGATCTGTTCGGATAGACGGCCCTCGTTGACGCGAAGTACCGATACCTCCTCTTCGAGCGCCTGCTTGCTCTTCTGGGCCGCAGTGAGCTTCTCGGGTGGCACGAAGAAGGACCCCATCTGTTCCGAAAGCGAACGTTTCTTCCCCTCGGCATCCTCGATGCTTGCGCGTATGTCATCTGTTTCCTTGCGGATAACGCTCTCGCGCGCCACCTTCTCAGAGAGATGTTCGAGTTCGTTTGACAGGCGGTCGTGCTCGCGCGCCTCGTGCAGCACGCGTTCGTACTCAGCCTGATCAAAAGATATCTTTCGAAGCTCATCACGCGCCTTTGTGAACGCTTCGACCAATCGTCCCTCTGCCTCGCTCTGCTCGCGCGATAGGTCATCGAGCGCCTTTTTTACAGCATCCCGTCGCGACCTCAGGTCCCCGAGGCGCGTGCGTTCGCGCTCCAGGGACGAAGCCACGGTTGAGAGCTCGTACTTGTCCTCCTCTGCCTTCTGCCTCTTGTGCTCAAGCGCAGCGATCTGAGTGCGGCTGTCCTCCCTGAGCTGACGCACTCCCTCAAGCTTGGTCTCGAGTGCTTGGATCTTCTTCCCCAGGTCCGCACGTGCGGAGTCGTTTTTTGCCTCGAGACATTCGCGCAGTTCGTCGGTGACCGACTGGTGGCAAGTAGGACATTGCGACGCCCCCTCGAGCGATTCGAGGCTCCTTCTCTCCTCCACCAGCGATTCCAGCCGCGACCTGAGTGCGCCAAGGCGCGACCCGAGGTCGTTGATGCGCACATCGATGAGCTGTTCGTCCTCGCGAGCCTTGGCTATCTTTTTCGTATACGAGGAAGGGTCGACATGGGCGCATGAGAGCTCCCCGTGGCGGCGTTCGAGGTCACGCACCTTACCTTCCTGGTTGGCAATCTCTGACGAGAGGCGCTCCATGTCTTCTTGAGCCGCGCTTTGACGTTTCTCGTATTGGCCCCTCACTTCCCACCGTCGGCGTTCAAGTTCCTCTTCCTTTTGTTTTAAGGAACGGTACCTGTCCCGCACCTGCGAAAGCGCCGATGCTCGCTCAACCGATGGGGCAAGCTCGTCAAGGCGCCCCGATACCAGCGATATGCGCTCGCGCGCCTGGGCGATCTCCTTGAGCTCGCCCTTGCGGTCCCTGAGCCGATGGTAGAGTGCCTCCTCCTGCGAGGTGAGCCTGTCCCGTTCGGAGCCAAGCTCCCGCCAGCGCTCGCGTTGGGAGAGGAGCGAATCCACGTGTTCTGACTGTGCGGCCAGCCTGGATGTCGCTTCTTTGAGCTTTCCTGCGACCTCCTTGTGTGCACGGGAGAGCTCCTTCTCGTCGCCGGCGATCTCCTTGTAGTGCTCCACGGCTGTCTCGAGATTCTCCTTTCGCTCTTTAAGCTGCACGAGAAGCGTATCGAGCTCGCGCTGCTGGCGCCTTACATCATCGAAGAACTGGTCATAGAGCTGAAGATTGAAGAGCCGATTGATGATCTCCTTCCTCTTCGACGCGCGCTGGCTCGTGAGGAGATCGATCTCCTTCTGGCGTATGAACGATGCCGATATGAACGCCTTGGCATCCAGGCCGAGCGTGCGCACGATGAACGCTGTGACCTCCTTCGAGGAATTTGCCATGACCGTGCCATCGACGTAGGCCTTCGCCTTCGTGCCATAGGTGACCGAATAGAATCGGTAGACGACGTAGCGCTGATTCCCGTAGGTGAACGTGAGCTCGACGCCCATCTCCTGTTCCCCGTCGCGGACGAGCTCGTCCTGCCTGACCAGCTCCCCCTCCTTCCCTATGGTGGGGGTCACACCGTAGAGGCACCAGCAGATGGCATCAAACAGCGTGGACTTCCCAGCGCCATTGGGGCCGAATATGCCAACGATACGCGGGCCGAGCGAGATCTGCTGCTTGGCGTATTTCTTGAAGTTGAGGAGGTCGATGTTCTCGATGATCATCGTTCCAGACGCTCCTGTATGATCCGTGAGCCGAGGTCGTATATTTCGCTGGTGAGGTTGTCTGTCATCGCGAGGTAGCGCTCAAGCTCGGCGTAGGGCGAGAAGACGATGCGCTCCCCCCTGATGTTGAGATAGTCGGACACAACGGTCTTGTCGTTGATCGTGAAGTATGCGGCACCGTTTGCGTGCTGCTTGATCTCTGCGAAGTTGATGCTGTTTCGCTCCGCCTCGTTCATCGTCCCCGTGAACTCAATGCGCGCTATCACCTCGTCGACCCCCATCTCGTCGACGAGCTCGATGCTTCGCTCGGTGATCTCATACCCCGTCATATCATCGACGCAGAGCGCTCGCGAGCGCATGGGGCGGCTTGTCACCTCGACGAACTCGGGGTCGCCGTCGACCACGTAAAATCCCTTCTTC
>DSAJ01000128.1 GCA_011372835.1 Methanomicrobia archaeon
AGGGTATCCGATTCGCATGTTCTGTTTCTCATTTTTTTCAAATAAATAGCTATTGATGTCTTTTTTCATCGTTTCATTAAAAATAATAGGAAAAAGAATAAAAACTTACACGATGATGGTCATAGTGCTTTTTGAAGTGGATTGATAGGCATGGATGTCGTCGATGTGATGTTCCCGTATGGGCAAGATGAGCGCAAGGTGTCTTTTCCACGCCGCAATCTGCGAGAGGTCATACGACCACCTGAATTCACACATATCGATGATGAACGTGCTGCAGTGACGGCCTCTTTGCGCACGCCGATATGTTCTATTCCCCTGCGAGAGCTCGCGCGTGGAGCGCATTCGGTCGCCATCATCATAAGCGACAAGACGCGCCCCGTCCCGCACCGAATCCTGCTCCCTTCCATACTGGACGAGCTCCGTGCCGGCGGTATTCATGATGGGGACATCACGATCGTCGTGGCGTTGGGGATGCACGACCCCATGAGCGACGAGGAGCTCGCCGAGATGTTGGGGGAAGACGTCGTGTCCTCGATACGCGTCGTCAATCACGACTGCATGGACAAGTCCCGTCTCACGAACGTGGGCACGACGAGCAGGGGTACGCCGCTTGCGATAAACTATGCGGTTGCAGCTGGCGACCTTGTCATCTCGACAGGCTATATCGAGCCCCACGAGTTTGCCGGGTTCACCGGCGGGAGGAAGAGCGTGCTGCCGGGTGTCGCCGGCATCGAAGCGCTCAAGCACAATCACCGCGTCGAGATGCTCGATGACCCTCGTGCCATGTTGGGCATCCTTGAGGGCAATCCCATACATGAGGACATGATCGAGGCGGCGCTCATGGTGGGTGTCGACTTCATCGTCAACGTCGTGCTCGACAACGAGGCGCACATATCAGGCATTTTCTCAGGCGACATTGTCAAGGCACATGAGGAAGGGGTCGCCTACTACAAGGAACATGCTGGCGTCTCGAGGAGTGAACGTGCCGACATCGTCGTCGCATCGGTTGGTAATCCCCTCAACAGGGACCTCTACCAATCGCTCAAGGCGGTCTTTGCCACTGCGCCGTTCGTTGCGAATGGCGGAACGATCATCCTTTACACATCAAGTAGCGACGGCATGGGACCCGCGCTCTTCAGGAAATGGATGACGGGGACGGACGATCCGTCAACGTTCTTGGAACGCATCGTTCGGGAGGGATTCGACCCGCGCATCGATCATTGCTACCTCCTCCAGCGTGTGATGCGCACGGCACGCCTGTGCATCGTTTCTGAACAAGACGAGCTATCTAGCATACCCTTCATCACGTTATATCGCGATATTGAAGAGGCCCTTGCAGATGCGCTCGATCGCCACGGGAGCGATGCTTCCATCATCGCAGTCCCGTATGCGACACGTATCATACCGCTACAGGAGTGATATCATGATAATAAAGAACGAACATGAACTGCTCTCACATGGGGAACGTGACGCCCGCACGGCCGCGCTCGATATAGCCGATGCGGCGGTAAGTGCCATGAATTGTGAGACTGCGACCCGCTCTCTCGTGCGCCTCGACGGAGATGAGCTTCGTGTGGGTGATGATACGTTCGACCTTTCGCAGTTTCGAAACGTTTATGTCATCGGCGCCGGCAAGGCGACGTATCCCGTTGCCAAGGCGCTCGAGGACGTCCTTGGCGACCGCCTCACCGACGGCGTTATCATCGTCAAGCACGGCGAGTCGAGACGGCTCTCGAGCATCGATGTCATCGAGGCGGGCCACCCCCTTCCCGACCAGGCCGGCGTCGAGGGCGTCGAGCGATTGCTCGAGATGGCCAACACGGCAGGCAAGCTCGACGTGATCTTTTGCATCATCACCGGCGGCGCATCGGCGCTCATGCCGTTTCCCGTCGATAGCGTGAGCCTGGACGACCTCAGAACGCTCAACGAGATGCTCCTCCTCTCGGGTGCACCCATCGAGGACATCAATGCCGTACGCAAGCACGTTTCTCAGATAAAGGGCGGATTCCTTGCCCAGATCTTGCATCCTGCCCACATCGTCAATCTCATCCTCATCGACGAGGTGGCGGGCAAGCCGTGGGGCCCCACCATCCCTGATCCCACTACCTTCTCCGATGCCAAGGCATCGCTTGTGCGCCATGGATTGTGGGACCGCGTGCCGGCGTCCGTTCGCGACTACATTGATCGCGGCCTACAGGACCCCTCCATGGAAACGCCGTTTCCCGAAGGAGATTCGTTCATTCGCACGTACACGCATGTCATTGGTGACAACACTATGCTCTGTGACGCTGCGCTCACACGTGCGTTGTCCATGGACCTCAACGCGCTCGTCCTCACATCCGAGATCGAAGGGGAAAGCAGCGACATAGGCATCGCGCTTGCATCGATCGCACGGGAGGTGTTATCTCACGGGCGTCCATGTTCGCCCCCGTGCGTGCTCATCGCCGGAGGGGAGACCACGGTGACCATCACGGACGACGACCACGGGGAAGGCGGCCCCAATCAGGAGGTGGCGCTTGGCGCTGCCACGAAGCTTGCAGGCACGAGCGATATTGCTTTTTGTGCCATCGGTACCGACGGGACCGACGGTCCCACCGACATCGCCGGTGGCATCGTCGATGGCACAACGATGCAGCGTGCACGTGAAGCAGGTGTCGACATTTACGCCCATCTTGGACGCCATGACGCTTCGGGCGCCCTTGTGAAGATGGGCGATGCGATCTATACGTCTCCCACGGAAACGAACGTGATGGACCTTTATCTAGTGGTGATTGTATGAATGAATATGAATGGGACGGTGCGTGCATACGTGACGTGCGTGCACGGGAAGTGCTCGACTGTCGAGGGGAGCCCACGGTCGAGGTGGACGTCATTACCGAGGCCGGCATCATTGGCCGGGCCGAT
>DSAJ01000029.1 GCA_011372835.1 Methanomicrobia archaeon
CGTCACATCGATGAATATGTTTTTCGTCTCCGTTGACACTTTGCCCGTGTGCTCTGAGTTGATGATTGGCGGCATGGTCAACACGACGCCCTTTGA
Source organism: Methanomicrobia archaeon (assembly GCA_011372835.1). GTDB lineage: Archaea > Methanobacteriota_B > Thermococci > Methanofastidiosales > NM3 > NM3. Next base: position 97 of record DSAJ01000029.1, read on the forward strand.
GTCGATAAGCAGCGGATAAACGTCGCTTCCCTCCACGAGATGGCGGTATTCGATACCCTTTGGATGCTCGCGCAGGATCTCGGCAGGCGTCATGGGGCGGTCGAATCCAAGCGGCACGAATGCGTTCTCGCTGGGTGATGTCGCCTTGTAGTGGATGGGGGGCGTGATCTTGTCGTAGTCGATGATGCCTACAGCCACTTCCCGTCTCTTGCGACCGAACGTGAGAGCGATCTTTTCCTGGAGTTGTATGATCTGGGAGAGGAATGCCGTATCTATCGAGAGGCCGGTGACAACGGCATTGACGCAGTAGGGGCGCACATTGCGCAGTGCCGGGTCTGCTATCACGCGCACGTCGCTTTCCTCGATAGGGTACGATGGTATGCCACGGTGCGTGCCCGCAATGCCTCGAAGCTGACGCACGATTCCCTCCGTTGACCACAGGTCAGGGCGATTGGTATCCTTGAGGTCGACCTTGACATCGTCGCCACTAACATCATCGACCTCGCCCTTGGCAAAGAGCACGAGGTCATCGAACTCTTCGGCAGTCACCGTCGTGCCTAGCAGTCGTGAGACGTCCTTCAATGAAACATCGATCGTCGGCATCTAAACCATCTCCTCATCGCGCAGCCACTGTAAGTCGTCCGAGAACAAATAACGTATATCGTCGATGCCAAGCTTGAACATGGCCAAACGGTCGACGCCTAGGCCCCAAGCGATGACGGGGATATCGACGCCGAGCGGCTCGGTGAGCTCCTTCCTGAAAATACCTGCACCGCCAAACTCGACCCACCCGAGGTCATGATGCTTGGCAGACATCTGCACAGATGGCTCCGTGAAGGGATAATAATCGGGATAGAATCGTACATCCTCAGCCCCGGCGATCTCGCGTGCGAACTGCTTGAGTATCCCGAGCAGATTCCGGAACGTAAGCGATGGGTCGCAGATGATGCCCTCGATCTGATTGAACTCGACAAGGTGCGTCTTGTCAAGGACATCGGGCCGGAAGCATCGTGCGATGGAAAAGTACTTACCGGGCACGTCGATGCCCTGGAAAAGCTGTCGTGCCGAGAGACACGTGCCGTGAGCGCGAGGCATGAGCGTTGTCGCCCGCTCATGCTGCCAGGTGTAGCGCCAGGCCCGTTCATGTGACGACTTCACCGCTGCCACGACGTCCTCGGGCGGAAGATGACCATGCGAGGGACATATCAGCCTATACGTATCTGTCCAGTCGCGGGCGGGATGATTTTGCGGTTGGAAGAGGGCATCAAAGTTCCAAAACTCACTCTCGATGAGCGGTCCGCGCATCTCCGTGAATCCCAGGGCCACCAATCGCTGCTTGATCCCATCAAGGAAGGCGAGGTACGGCTGTTTCTTCCCACCGTAGATGCGCCGAACGGGCGCCTCGACGTTGAACCGCTTGATCTCGCAAGCGCGCCACGCCCCGTCGCGCAGCAGCTCGGGCGTGATCTGGGTCACCTCCTCACTGATCCGGAGGTCGTGAGCCGCCACCTCAACACCTTTCTTCGTGAGAGAGAGGGAGCGCATGCGTTCCTCCTTGGTCTCCACTGCCTTTCGGCCCTTGAGCACCGAGAGCTTGTCGGGGCTGAGGTCGTCGATGCCCATGATGGCATCCTCTATTTGTGTGAGCACCTGCTGGATCCATGAGGGCGAGCTGAGCTCGTCGATGCCGCATTGGGTGAGCATGATTTTGACCCGCCCTTCCTCCTTGGTGATGGTCGCCCATCCGCGCTTCCTGAGCCATCCAAGGGCGATGCCGGAGGTCTTCTTGTCAACATCGAGCTCATCTAAAAACGCTTCCGAGTTGCCCTGCTCCAAGACAGCCCGTCCCACCGTACGCTCGGGCACGTCCTCTTGAAGTTCCTTTCCAGAAGGGGTCACGAAGATGTGCGTCTTGGTCTTCTCTTCGACAGAAATGAGCGATTTGGCCTCCAGACCGAGCGCTGCCCGGTTGATGGCAACTGAGGAGAGACCTTCATCTTCAAGCGATGAAACGGTAGCGGGCCCCCCTCCCTGTTGCGAGAGCCTTTTCAAAACCTTTTTCTCTTCATTGGACAGACCATCGATTAGTTGGGTGACATCATTCAAGAATAAGACCTCCAAAATGAGATATTAGTGAGGAATATTGATACATGAATCAAAATTGGCACATATCACACACCATTACGCCTAGAATCCCTCTAAGTTATTTAAAGCTTTCGGGAATGTTGCGGCAGTATTCCCTATCATACGGTTGCAATTGAACATATATTTCACCTTGTAAAATACGCGGGGGAAGGTGGTGGGATTCATCAAAGAGGGAGTAGAGAAGTATCGTATCGTCAACGATTTGATGAAAAAATTTTTATAGGGTAGGTGAGGTGGCAACATGGTTTCTTTTGAAACCAATAAATCCTCCCCTAGAGATGGAAAATCTCTATCCTCCAACCTGAACAATAGGACGCCATGCTCCTATTGTTCACACTTCTTATCAGATTCGTTCACCGTGGCATGATCCCGATTCATTGTTTTCTAGCTTTTCCAAATCGACCAAATATAGTGTCATTGAACGCAACGGCTCGTGCCAGATGCCTTTACCAAATCCCTCTGAATGTATTGAAGGATCATGCGCAATGTTCATGGCCCACGAATGTGCAAAGCCCTGGCCTAAGAAACCTTTAAATATGGCGGATAAAACGGGATACATGCCCGTGCGGGGGTTGCCGAGTTTGGTCAAAGGCGCTAGGTTCAGGGCCTAGTCTTGTAGAAGTTCGAGGGTTCGAATCCCTTCCCCCGCACCATGGTTTTAA
>DSAJ01000067.1 GCA_011372835.1 Methanomicrobia archaeon
ATCATATAGTGTATCAAGTCATTATCACAATGAGGTGAACAAGAATGAACGCTGTGAAGAACTTCGGAAACGCCTTTGGCGGATTTGCATTTGTGAGAAAGGCCATTGGATTGGCCAGGGAAAAGGACGAGGGAGAAGATCTGGGCAACTACCAGGAACGCCTCGAGCCTTGCTACTGCGACAGGAACGTATTCAACGTATTGCATTAAGGAGGTACTGACACATGATACACTTCAGAAGGTACACATCGCTTTCTGAGTCGGTCAACAACGACTACGTCGACTGTTCGTTTTCCGGCCGCGCCACCTTCAACGCGGTCTTCTAGACCGGACGAAGGATTTACTGTCACCACGCACGGGAGGGGACCCCCCCTCCCACCATACACGCCACAAGGTCCCCGTACGCTCTTTACTCTTTGCCATGTCGGCCTGTATCCTCTTGGTCGTCCTCGTTGCCTCGCTTGTCCCCGTCTCGCTCGAACGCTCGGCCCTGGACGATGTCGTGCCTGCGCCGGCGACGGGGTAGCTTTAATAAGAAATGCTGCCTAGAGGACCCATATGCTGCAATTGCACCTTGAAGACCTCGCAGAAATGGTCGTTGCCCATGGCGCTCGCCGTGTCGGCGTACAGCTTCCGTTCGGTCTGAGGCGCAGGGCGCGCGAGATTGCCAAGACTTTCGGCGATCGCGATATCGAGGTCGTGTTCTCGGGCACGCCGAGCTACGGCGCGTGTGACGTCGCCGATGCCCAGATGGCCCGCGCCGATGTCGACCTGCTCGTTCATTTTGGCCACAGCGCCATGCTTCCCGACAGCTCGATACCCGTGCTTTACTGGGAGGTCGTCGACGATGTCGACATCATCAAGACCATCCGTCAGCATCGAGACGAGCTTCGTTCTCGCGGGCGTTCGGTGGGTCTCGTAACGACCGTTCAGCACGTCCACCAGCTGCCCTCCGTTCGTGACTACCTCGTCTCCGAGGGATTCGACGCGCGCATCGGCGATGCTTCGATCAGGGTCTCGCACCCTGGGCAGGTGCTGGGATGTTCGTTCGAGACTGCAACATCGCTTGACGTCGACTTCTACCTTTATGTCGGAACAGGTTACTTTCACCCGGTGGGCATATCGCTTGCCACCGACCGCCCTGTCATGTATTGCGACCCATATACGGAACAGTGCATCGATGTGACCCCCGTGCGCGACAGGATCGTAAGGAAACGCTATGCCGTCATCGAGAAAGCGCGCGCTGCGACGCACTTTGCCGTTGTCGTATCGACGCGAAGGGGCCAGTATCGCATCGACGAGGCCCTGAACATCAAAAAGCTTTTAAGAGAGCACGGAAAAACATGCCACATCATAGTAGCAGAGGCTGTTGATGCGGCACTCGTGCAGGACTTTGGATTCGATGCTTATGTCGTGGCAGCATGCCCGCGCATTGCGATCGACGATGCACCCTCTTTTGAGAAACCGGTGCTCACAGTCACCGAGGTGCCCCTTCTCTTTGATGATAGACCGTATCAGTTCGATGAGATACATAAACTTTAAAAGAATATTTATTGCATGATAAAATGGAGTTGGAACAATGAATAACGAAGGAGTTAAGTCTGGAGACTTCGTGATCCCGGGCGATGTGTTGGGAGTTGGCGAGGAGTTCATGCCCGGCATAGGTGCTTATGAGGAGGATGGAATCATCTACTCATCCGTCGCGGGCATCGTTGATCTGGACATGCAGAAGAGAAAGGCCTCGGTCGAGGCACGAACAGACCTTCCCCCCGTACCGAGGGAGGGTGACGTAGTGATATGCGAGGTCGTCGACCTCCGCTCACAGATGGCGATGGTCGAGTTGCTCGCAAAGAGCGGTCAGTTGGACCGCGCGCTTTCCATCCCCACCAAGGGACGTGTCTACATATCTCAGTCGAGCAAGCGCTACGTGACAAATCTGCAAAACGAGTTCCGTATCGGCGACATCTTACGAGCACGCGTACGCGATACCCGTAAATACCCCGTGGAGCTCTCGACAGTGGATGCCGATCTTGGAGTCATACTGGGCCTCTGCACGAAATGCAGGCACGTGCTCAAGAAGAAGGGATCCAAGCTTACCTGTCCGAACTGCGGCAACGTTGAGACGCGCAAGATGGCCTCAGACTACGGAGAAGGGTCAATTTAGGTGAGGGCGCATGGAAATTGAGGTGCTCACGGAAACGGAAACTCAGATGGAGCTCATCATTCACGGAGAGGGCCATTCGCTCGTCAATTTGCTGAGGAGCTACCTCGAGGAAGACGAGCATGTGACTTTTGCAGCATACAACATAGCGCATCCGCTGCTTGACAATACGCGCCCGCGCCTTGAGATTCGCACTGACGGAACAAAGACACCTCGTCAGGCGCTTGTCGAGGCAAACGAGCTCCTTCACGCTCAGGTCACTGAGTTCAAGCAGGCGATCTGAACAATGGGCGGTCACTCCAAGTTTGGCGACGTGCTCGTCAACTACGTATGTTCGGTAGCCAAGCTGCGCGTGACGGGCCTGTATGACGGCATTAAAGTATCAAATCATGTACTCATGCAGGCGCTCAACCACTCCAAGGTGGTCTCGCCGCCTCGGACCGACAAACACCAGAAGGGCGACTTCGTTGAGGCGCTCATTGCACGTGCATGGGGTCCACTCTTTTCTACCGAAGACATGATCGACATCATCAGCTCTTCGTTTCAGGGCAAAGACCTTTCCACGCGTGAATCGTTCATAGATGCCCAGATCGAGGCATTCAGCGTTCTTTTGGACCTGATACACGACTCCGGGCTCGATACAGAGCAGCGCAGACTATGATGACAAACGTTATTCCTATCATCGCACAGAGGGGTAGCTCCGGCTCGTCCTCCCCGTTCATAACATTGGCA
>DSAJ01000024.1 GCA_011372835.1 Methanomicrobia archaeon
CTGTTATTATTGCCTTAAGAGGAATACGCATCGTAGTGGCCAAGCGCACCCTTTTTGTCGAGAAGGTACTCGATACGTTCCAGTTTCTGTGAAACGTTGCTCATCTCCTCGCGGGAGATCTCCCTGGAATATCCCTTGAGCGTGGAGTTGAAAAAGGAGGATAACTCCTCATACTTCATTCGATGGTAGGCGCCTACTGACGAAGTGTCCTCTATTTCGTTGAGGAGGGTATCAAGCTCTCGCGTGAACTGGCGATACGCTATGCGGACGCCCTTGACCGAGGGGGGCACGTACCGATCGGACTCAAACGGTTCCTCATCGAAAAAGATGTCATCATGTACCACGAGCTCCTCTTCCGGGGAGGTATCGGGTTGGTGATCCATCGATACCTTCGGGATGGATGCGCTCTTCTTGTGGCCGCCAAGCTGGGGTATTGCAAAGCAGATCACAAACACTGCACATGCTGCGATGAGAAATGCCACGAGCCAGATATCCATCAATTCGCGTATGAGAACGAACCTATTTAAGACTTTCTAACGAATCTTTTCAGCGGAGGATACAGGGACATGATAGCTGAGGACATGGCACTTGACGTGCTCAACGGAAGGGAACACCTGGACCCTGTACGGCTCCTAGAAGTGAAACAGGCATACTCACCATATATTACCTATGCTCGCAACGTGTTCGTGCCGCTCACCCATGTATGCAGGAACAGATGCGGGTACTGCACCTTCAAGAAACAGCCTGCGACCACGGGAAACATTATGAAAAGCGCGTCGGTCATGGCCCTCGTACGGCGTGCGGAAACCTTTCGCTGCAGCGAGGTGCTCTTCACGTTTGGCGAGCGCCCCGAGAAGTATACGGAGGTGCGAAGGGAACTCCACACACTCGGTCATGACTCGATGATCTCGTACCTGTACGACCTCAGCGAAACGATAAATGATACGACGACACTGTTCGTTCATAGCAATCCCGGCGTCATGGAAAAGGATGAGATCGCCCTTTTGCGTCCCGTCACGGCATCGATGGGGCTCATGCTCGAGACGGTATCACAACGGCTCATGGACACGGTGGCGCACAAGGACAGCCCGGGCAAGGACCCAGAGACGAGGCTTGCGACGATGCGTGCGGCGGGACAGCTTCGAGTGCCGTTCACCACTGGACTGCTCCTTGGCATCGGCGAGACACCTGAGGAGGTATACGCATCGCTCAAGGCGTTGCGAGACCTTCACGACAGGTACGGGCACATACAGGAGATCATCATCCAAAACTTCGTTCCCCACCCGGGGACGCCGATGGAACGCCACACTCCCCCCACGATCGAGTATGTGGGGTCGGTCGTCTCGGTCGCGCGGCTGATGTTTCCAGACGTGGCGATACAGGTGCCGCCAAATCTCCTCGGCGACGCGTTGGCAGACATCATGGACTGCGGCGTGGACGACCTTGGCGGCATATCGCCGCTTACCATCGACCACGTCAATCCCGAACAGCTCTGGCCACATCCCACCTCGGTGTCCGCCGTGCTCAAGGAGCGTCTTCCCGTGCACCCCCGATTCATCACCACATCTTTTTTAAGCGAGCAACTCTATGAGAAGGCAATCTCGAGAGTCGACGATAAGGGATATGTTCACGATGCATCTCGCACTTGACCCCGCAATAGAGGAGATACTGGAAAGGGCGGTTGGCGGCGAAAAGATCTCGCCTGCGGACGCGACGTTGCTGTTTTCGGCACGGGGAAGCGACGCTCGCGCGCTATGGTCGGCGGCAGACATGCTGCGAGCTCGCACATGCGGTGACACAGTAACGTACGTAATCAACAGGAATATCAACTTCACATCATGCTGCACAGGCAGCTGCCTGTTTTGCAGCTTCCGTACCAAGACAGGGAACGCCATGTCGATGGACGAGGTGCGCACACGGCTCGGGACGGGGGGCATCACTGAGGTCTGCCTGCAGGGCGGCCTACATCCCTCGCTCGGGCTTCCGTACTACGTCGAGCTCCTCCAGACAGTGCACCATGAGGACCCATCGCTGCACATCCACGCCTTCTCTCCCGCAGAGGTAGACCATATGACCATGCAGGAGGGCATAGGCGTAAAGGAAACGCTCCGGGTACTCAAGGAAGCGGGCCTGGGATCGATGCCCGGTACAGCTGCCGAGATACTTGACGACGAGGTGCGTTCGATCATATGCCCAGAAAAGATCACAACGGCGCGCTGGAAGGAGATCGTAACGATGGCGCATTCTCTTGGCATACCGACCACCGCCACGATGATGTATGGCCACCTGGAGACGCCGGAGCAGCGGGTGCGTCATCTCTTCGCCATACGGGATATCCAGGAAAAGACAGGCGGATTCACCGAGTTCGTCCCGCTTTCTTACCTGCCTCGAAACGAACTAGGCCTACGCTACGGCCTACGGGGTACATCGGGCGTCGACGATCTGACCACGCATGCAATAAGCCGCATCGTGCTCGACGACGTTATCCCAAACATACAGGCATCGTGGGTGAAGCTCGGTTGGAAGCTCACCCACGTGGCGCTCACGTGCGGTGCCAACGACGTTGGCGGAACGCTTTATGAGGAGAACATATCGCGCGCCTCAGGAGGAACGCACGGCGACTGCACGGAAAAGGGGGACATCGAGGCCATGATACGTCTTGCTGGAAGAGAGCCGCTGCAGCGTGACACGCTCTACTCAGTCCTCTGAGCAGGGTATGCCTCTATAAGTATGTCGTCGCCAAAGCGGCGCACCCTCATCGCCCCCAACCTGAACGCATCCCCAAGCTCTTTGATGCCAGCGCCCCCCACTGCGCTCAAGGCGTCCGAGCCGGGTATGAGCAACGGTGCCATGAAGAAAAGCACCTTGTC
>DSAJ01000155.1 GCA_011372835.1 Methanomicrobia archaeon
CTACATGACATCGGTGACGGCTGCCGTGGAAGAGATTGTTCCAGAGGGGCTCGTGCTCGACCGCACCATCCTCTATCCTGGCGGCGGCGGGCAGGAATGCGACACCGGCATGCTCGAGTTCGACGGAAACACCTACGAGATTGCCGGAATGAAACGCATCTCCGGCAAGGTCGTCCATCTCGCGGCGCCCGACACAATACGCGGGGGCGACAACGTCACGCTCGCGCTCGACTGGTACCGCCGCTATGCGATGATGAAGTACCATACGTCGCTGCACCTGCTCGCATACTGTGCGCATGCCGACTTCGGTGCATCGATCACAGGGAATCAGATATCAGAGGAAAAGGCACGCATCGACCTGGGCCTTGATGAACTCGACACCGAGATGACCGAACGCCTCGTTCATGAGACCAACGAGCTCATCGCCAAAGACCTTCAGGTGGACACGCGCACTGTTGCTCGCCAGGAGGCCGAGCGATTGGTCGATCCAACAAAGACGCGCCTTGACATGCTTCCGTCCGCGATCCACTCCGTGCGCATCGTTGGCATCGGCGGCATCGACTTCGACGCATGCGGGGGCACGCATGTCCATTCAACGGGGGAGATAGGCGCAATCGAAGCAACAAAGACGATTAACAAAGGGAAGGGCAGAAAACGTATGGAGATACGGCTCAGGTGAATCTGCATGCGCCCCCGAGCGTTTTATGAATGCAGCTATGAATCGCAGCTAAAGACGCAGATCGTCGACGAGGGCAGATGCTGCCAGTGTGGTACGTGCACTGCAGTGTGCCCCAAGAACACAGACCGCCGTTTTGTGAATCCGCTCGTGCGCGCAAGCATTAGGTCCCAGGGAGTGCCGAGCGCCGTCGCGGCAAGCTGCATCCGCTGCAAGCAGGTGTGCCCCATCCTCAACCACGTCGTGTGCGAGGGTGTCGGCACCCATGTCGGTATCTGGCGCGCCCGGGCGGCCGATGAATATGTCGCATCCCATGCGCAGGACGGTGGGGCGTGCACCGCCTTCCTCGAATCGCTTGATGACTATCGCGTCGCAGCTGTTACTGGGACGCCTGGGCGGCCCCGTTCCACCATCGGGGCGGATCCCAAGACCGCCATGGGGTCAAAATATGCAGCCACGGGATCGCTCGCCCTGCTTCCCCGCTCCCATGAGCGCATCGCATTCGTCGGGCTTCCGTGCCAGTTGATGGGACTTGCCCATGCCCAGGGCATCGGGCTCCTGCCGGAAGTATCACTTCGCATAGGTCTCTTTTGCACCAATGCGTTCCACCATGAACGGCTAAACGCGCGCCTGGCCACGCTCGGCATCGATGCCGATGACGTAGACAAAATGCAGATTCATAGGGATCTGGCCATCACACTCAAGGACGGGACGAAAAAAAGGGTAAAGCTTTCCGAGCTCGAGGGGTGCGCCGTGGACGGGTGTGCCTACTGCACCGACTTCGTCTGCCACCAGTGTGACATCTCGTTCGGGTCGGCGGGAACGGAGGACGGATATACGACCGTTGTCGTGAGGACGCCAAAGGCTGCCGACCTCTTCGAGTGCGCCGTTGAAAAAAAATATATAGTTGCAGACGATGAGGTAGTAGTGGCGGACATAGAACGCCAGCAGGAACGCAAGCTCAGGCGTGGTGGACATGGAAAAGATAATAGAAATTAATGTTGACAAGTGCACGGGGTGCAGAATATGCGAGCTCGGATGCTCCCTTCGCCATGAAAAGAGGTGCCAGCCCTCCAAGTCGCGCATCCATGCGATCATATGGACCGAGGAGGGTGTAAGCGTGCCCGTCGTGTGCAGCCATTGCGACGATGCGCCGTGCATGGACGCCTGCAAGTACGACGCGCTCTGGCGCGACCCGGCAACGGGCGCCGTGCTCGTCATGGAGGAACAGTGCATCGGATGCAAGATGTGCCTCGTTGCATGCCCCTATGGCTGTATGGGTTACGACAGGAGGCGGCACAAGGCGTTCAAGTGCGACCTGTGCGGCGGCGACCCCGAATGCTGCAAGCTATGTCCAACCGGTGCGATCAGATACGTGAGTGCTGACAAGACCGCCGTTGACAGGAAACGTTCGTTCGCAGAATCGATAGCACAGCACTACCGCGTTTAAGGCTCTTCTGAATACGATTCCGCGTAGTTTACCTGTGGAACGGGCTGAGGAGCCCGCTCGGGAATGTGAACGTCGGTGGTCTTCTCCATCCACTTGGAGAATACCCAGAAAATGCCGCCGAATATGAAAAACGATGCAGCTAGGTCCTCCCATGTGTGCTCACCAAGATAGAGCACGGTAAACGTCGTGACGATGAGGTTTGCGAGGAAAAAGAGCTTGTACTTGTTGTATGATGACAACCCTGTCTTAATATACTTGTACCTCGCTATGAGGTAACCTATGAAGACATATCCGAAGTGTCCAGAGGGGAGACCGCCGTACTTCACGCTCACCAGCGCGTCGGATATCGGGAACACCTCAAGCCTGATGGGCTCGGCACCCGATTCCCAGCGCAGAGGGGGAGCTACGGGATAGACCATCGCGATGGCAAAGTGTGCCACCCAGCAACACAGTACGGCATATCCCCACTTCCATCCCCACTTTCCTTCCTTGACCATGAGGTAGTTCAGGAGGACGAGGCATATTATGAAGCCTGTGGGATAATAGTATGAAAGGGCATGGTCGAGCAATGGGAATGAGAACGTCTCCTGAAGCCATATCGTGAGTCCGGGATCGAACATCACGTACCAATCTGGATGTTCGAGAAAGAACTGAAGTGATTGATATCCCACGAGGAATGCTATAACGATGACGATGTAGATCCTGTTGTTCCTGTAAGAAACGGCCTCAGCTAACTC
>DSAJ01000179.1 GCA_011372835.1 Methanomicrobia archaeon
CATGAGCATGTCGATTGGGCCAATCTCCCCGTTTTCCATCATTTGTGCCATAGGCTCCACTGGTGTGCGTTCATCATCGCTAGAAGCTTGTGCTAGTTTCACCATTGTCTTATAAAAGATGTTCGCTGCCATGCCCTCATGAAGCGAAGTATGCAAGGGTGTGGCAGATGTTGTCAAATACCTTCTTGTTATCCTTGAGATGGTACGATTTGTAGAAGCTTAGGTTGCTGCAGCATATATACCCGTCGCCGAACGATTTGTAGATCACCTGTGGCCAGTCATGGTAACCGCCATGTCCGTAGACGTGCATTGATTCGTGCCACCCTTCCAAGCCTTCGAACGTGAAGACTGTATCCACTGAGAACTGCGACACTCCATAGCTTATCCAATCATCGTCCCCGCAAATGAACTCGGTCTGTGATAGGTCCCCCTTCTTGACAAAGTCGACGGTGATGCCGAACCGTTCGAGCAGGTCGTTGTAAGGAGGATACGCTGCGCTCAGCCATATGATGCCCCCGGATTCGACATAGTCCTCGAGGGCGTTGATGTCATGTGCGGAGAGGGCCTTGCGCGATACCCCGAAGACGAGCACATCCACACCTTTGAGCGCCCCGAGAGTAACGTATTCCTCCTCATACAGGCTCGTTTGAGCACCCAGCTTCTCGATCTTGTTGATAACATCGCCTGTCCTGCAGCATGTCGAATCGGACGAGTGGACGTTCTCGAAAGCGAACATAGTGTCTTCGAGTGAGGCGAATGGGGGAGGAGTGGTAGTGGGCGGCATGGTGGTCGGCGGTGCAGTGGTCGTGGGAGGAGGAGTGGTAGTGGGCGGCATGGTGGTCGGCGGTGCCGTGGTAGGGGGCGGTGTCGTCGTCTGCGGTACCAAAGGGTTGGGGTCGACAGGGTCGGGAATGCCATCCCCATCAGTATCCGCGTTGTACGGGTCGGTGCCGGCAAGCTCTTCCTCATCGTCGCTCCATCCGTCGCCATCTGAATCAATGGGGGGCTCTGGATCGTTCCCGGAGAGGATGCATCCGGATGCCACCGACACAATGAGCACGCATATGAGCGTAAGGGCGATATGCGACCATCGTGTGCTCCTGGTATGTTTCACGCTCTTCACTTGTCCATCGATGTTAAATATTTTGTCATTTCGGTCATGAAAATGAGGATAGTAGCCGGGCGCGGATTCGAACCGCAGTCTCGGGCTCCAAAGGCCCAAAGGATTGTCCCCTACCCTACCCGGCTCCGTTGTGTGTTCTTTGATATCTGCCATAAAAAGCTTTCTATTTTGTTTTTGTTGGTCGAGGGGCGACCCTGTGAATATTTTAGAAAGATATATAATGGGGCTTCATTCATCTAGATTCATGGTGGTATCATGAACGTACTAGTCGCCGCAGACATCGCCGATGAGGCCATTGCAAGATTGGAGAAACACTTTGCTGTCACGAAGGCCTTCGGCCTTGATGAGAAAGGACTGATCGAGCAGGCACGGGATGCCGATGTACTGGTCGTACGGAGCAAGCCGGTAGTGACGCGCAAGGTCATCGAATCGGCAAAGCATCTGAAGATGGTCGCCCGGGCGGGCGTGGGGCTTGACAACATCGACCTCGAGGCGTGCAACGAGCATGACATACAGGTCGTCAACGCGCCGAGTGCGCTCTCCGAATCTGTGGCCGAACTCGTCTTCGCGATGCTGCTTTCATTCGAGCGCAACATCGTGCGTGCGGATAACTCGCTCAAGGAAGAGAAATGGATCAAAAAGGAGCTCAAGGGCGTCGAACTGCATAATAAGACGATCGGGATCATCGGATTTGGTCGTATCGGTTCCCATATCGCTACGATAGCCAAGGGCTTTGGCATGACCCCTATCGCATACGACGTTCATTGGGACCAGGAGATGGCCGATGAGCTCGGTGTGGAGTTCAGGGAACTCGATGTGCTCCTGTCGGAATCGGATTATGTGACACTTCACGTGCCCCTGCTTCCCCAGACACGTGGCATGATTGCAGCCGATGAACTTGCCAAGATGAAGTACAGTGCGATAATCATTAACACATCACGGGGCGGCATCGTCGATGAAAAGGCACTCTATTCTGCACTCCAGGAAGGGACGATTCGAGGCGCATGCCTCGATGTGTTCGAAAATGAACCTCCTGGTGGCGATAAGCTAGTGAAACACCCCCATGTCCTTGCTACACCTCATGTTGGTGCATCGACCGAAGAGGCACAGACCAAGGCCGGCGTCATCATCGCAGACAAGGTCATAGAAGCGCTCGTCCCGTAGTGCCCATTTCCTATATCATCATTTTTTGAGCCATATGGCGATGATCTTGTGTATCGAAATGTGGGTGTAGTGGTCGTCCTTGAGCAGTGTCAGCACGTCGTCTGCCACGGCCTCGACCTTGCCGTCAAACGTATCAGGTCCTCCGCAATAGACATCCACTTCCTTTTCAAGGAAATGCTCTACGATAAACGATTGCATGCCGTTCATGGCATCACCTCCGCATATTTATCTGTTCAATTGGTATTTATACCTATTTTTGGATAGTCAGTCCATCCATATCCAATATAATAACTAAAAAAATATAATTTTCAGGAATTTTTCTTTTCTTTCTTTTTTTAGTACAATTTTATCCTCATATGAATCGCATAGTCGTAATGTTTTTATATTATTAAGAAAGATTTATGTCGTGCCATATATTCTTTTGGCATTATCAGTTAACTAATAGATCTTGGCACAAATATAATATCTTCAAAGGTGAAATTATGAAGCTGAAAACAGTTGGAGCCGTTCTGGCAGGCGCCGCCTTGCTCGGCGCGACGGTGGCGGGAGCCATCACCGCAGACGAGCACAGCG
>DSAJ01000005.1 GCA_011372835.1 Methanomicrobia archaeon
CTCACCCTAAGTCGTTTCCCATAGAGGACATATTTCGTATCTCCCAGAGCGTGCTGCTCAACGAGGGCGAACAGGCGCTCCAGTACGGCACGACAGAGGGGTATATCGAACTCAGGAAGTTTTTGGCAGCGCGCGAGCGCAGCGTCGGAGTGCAGGTCGACGAGGAAAGCATATTGATCACGAGCGGAAGCCAGCAGGGACTCGAGCTCGTATCAAAGACGTTCCTTGACAAGGGTGACACCGTGCTCGTCGAGGAACCAAGCTATCTTGGCGGCCTCTCAGCATTCCGGCTCTTCCAGGCATCGTTTGAGACGGTGCCGCTCGAGGACGACGGGCCGGACCTTGATGCACTGCGTCATCTGCTCGACACACTTCCCACACCACCCAAGTTTTTCTACATCATCCCCACGTTCCAGAACCCATCGGGCATCACCTATTCCCTTGAGAAACGCAAGGAGCTTGCGGAGATGGCCCGGGAATACGACCTGCTCCTGGTGGAGGACAATCCTTATGCAAAGCTTCGCTTCGAGGGCGATGACATACCGTCGGTCAAGGTGTTCGCACCCGACCATACCATCTACCTTTCATCGTTTTCAAAGATCCTCTCTCCTGGGTTCAGGCTCGCATGGATATGTGCTCCAAAGGACGTGGTGCGAAAACTTGTCATCGTCAAGCAAGCGACCGATCTGTGCTCAAACTCGTACGTGCAGCTCATCACCTACCAGCTTCTGCGACGGGGGCTCATCGATCGCCACATACCGTGGATCGCGACGATGTACAAGGAGAAACGCGACATCATGCTCAAGGCACTCGAGGAATACTTCCCACCCGAGGTCACATGGACGCATCCGGAGGGGGGCATGTTCCTATGGGTCACATTGCCAGACTATATCGACGCGAAGGAGATGTTTGCCGATGCCATCAAGCAAAACGTGGCCTATGTCCAGGGCGGCGCGTTCTTCGTAAGCGGCGGGTACAATCACATGCGCCTTACGTACGTCTACGTGGACAACGATAAGATACGCGACGGCATTCGGCGACTCGCAGCTGTCATCAAGGACCATCTCAGGGATTAGCCGTAGGTGGAACCTTCCTGCTTGAACACGAGCTTGTCAAGCTCGGAAGAAAGCATGGCATCGAGACGCTTTTGACGCTTGGAGATGGCGTGCACAGGGTTGTCTGCAAATGAGAAGGGTCCCTGCAGCACGCCGTCGCGGAGGTCCTCGAGGGGACGAGGTTCGATAGAAGAGATCTCTTGTATCACATCGGATGACACCGTGCCGCTCCTTTCCACATCCTGTCGGATGCGCTTCATAAGGGACGGCGAAAGCGGTCTCCATCCAAACGTCAGCGTAGAGCCGCCCTCGGGGGGTTTCCTTGATTTGGCGCTTCCACCGACGCTGATGGCATGATAGGGTGTGATATGATGGGTCTTCACATGCCAGACGGTCGTGTCCTTGTGAAAGATGACCACGCTTCTGCCCTTCTTGTCGCGCCCCACGGTCACGTGCCATCCAAGGGGGTCGTCATTGTATCGCTCTACGACCTCTTTGAGCGTCTCACTGCTCTTTAGAATCATGTTCCTTCTTGTATTTTTCAATGGCGTTGTGGAACGCATCGGGTGCTAGCAGGGAACAGTGTACCTTCTTTTCAGGAAGGCCGCCGAGTGCATCGACCACGACGTCGCTTGTGATCGTGAGGGCCTCGTCCACTGTCTTTCCCTTTACCATCTCGGTGAAGATGGAAGAGGTGGCGATGGCGGCACCGCACCCGAACGTCTTGAACTTCACGTCCTCTACCTTGTCGTCCTTGAGCTTGATGTAGAGGGTGAGCATGTCCCCGCAGACGGGGCTGCCGACTGTTTCGACGATGTCGGCGTCCTCTATCTCTCCGACATTGCGCGGGTTCTCAAAATGTTCTATAACCTTTTCGTTGAACTCGTATCCCATTTTCATTCCTCCTTCCATAATGGTGACATCGAACGCAATCGCTGTACGATGGATGGCAGTTTCTCAAGCACGTATCCCACATCATCCTCGGTAGTGTATCTGCTCAGCGATAGGCGAAGGGAGCCGTATGCCATCTGTTCCGAAAGGCCGGTCGCAAGGAGCACATGTGATGCGGTCGATTTCTTCGATGAACAGGCCGACCCTGTCGATGCCGCTATGCCGACGCGGTCGAGGGCGAGTATGAGCGCCTCGCCTTCAACGGCCTCAAATGATATGTTGACATTGTTGCAGAGACGGTCCGAACACGGACCGTTGAGCACTGACTTGGGAATGGCATCAAGGATGCCCTTAATAAGCTTGTCCCTCAGCGAGGTCATGTGCTCGATGTCCTCGTCAAGGCGATTGTGCGCGATCTCGCATGCCTTGCCAAACCCGGCGATGCCGGGGACATTCTCTGTCGATGGGCGCAGACCGCGTTCATGGCCACCGCCAAAGATGACGGGCGTTATGGCCGTGCCCTCGCGCATATAGAGCGCACCCGCGCCCTTGGGGCCATGGAGCTTGTGCGACGAGATGGAAAGCAGGTCGATGTTGCTGAACTCGACATCGAGTGGCACCTTCCCTATGGATTGCACAGCATCTGTATGAAACGCTACGTCGCGGTCGCGTGCGAGCGCGCCCATGTCGCGGACGTGCTGTATCGTGCCGATCTCGTTGTTGGCATGCATGATGGTGATAAGGATTGTCTCTTCGGTGATTGCCTCGCGCAGGTCTGAAAGCGACACGCGCCCGTCGATGTCGACGGGAAGGTAGGTGACCTTGAATCCACTTTCTTCCAGATGTCTGCATGTCTCGAGAACAGCGGGGTGCTCGATCGCTGTTGTGATGATGTGATTGCC
>DSAJ01000001.1 GCA_011372835.1 Methanomicrobia archaeon
ATCTCGAATATGGCAAGGCGACAGTTACCGAGAAGACAGATGAGAAGATCCACGCCCGCTACGAGGGCGAGACCGACGTGACGTTTTTCATCAACAAATTCGATACATGGGTGCCGGTGCATGTCACCGAGGTATCCGAAGATGAGATGCAGGTGGAACTCGAACATTACAATTACAAGGTCAGGGTCGAGTCCGTCGAGAAGGGCGTCATCGATACCGATGAGTGGACCGCCAAGGCAGGCGATTTCGTGAAGATGCGCTACATTGGTTATTATGAGGACGGCGAGGTGTTCGACTCTACGTTCGTTGACGTCGAGGACGTCACGCCCGACATGTCTCTTGATAACTCAAACGCGCACAAATCCGTAGCACTGACGATCAAGCCAGGCACCACGCTGCAGAATACCCAGACGATGATAACAGGAGTCAACGAGGCGCTCAAGGGCATGGACATCGGCGACGAGAAGACGATCACCGTACCGCCGGAGGAAGGATACGGCGAGTGGGACGAGGACAAGGTCAACGAGGTGATGTTTTTGGTGGGCGAGTATCCCATCATAGAGACGCTCGAAAAAGATATCACCATGACGGCGGAGGAGTTCATGAGCAGATACCAGGGCGAGCCCTATGAGGGAAACCAGGTCGAGCTTCCATTTGGCCAGGGTACCATCGTCTAGGTATCGGGTAGTACGATCTCCATCGATGTGACGTCCATCAAGGAGATTGGCGAGGTCTTCACATACGAGAACCTACAGACCAAGATCATCGACGAGTCGGAGGATGCCTTCACGATAGAACGTGTGACAGAGGATGGAAAAGCTGTGCCCATCCGTGGCGAGGTCGCTACGGCACATGTGGGTGAGGAAACGATCGTTGTGTCGTTTGATCCCGACGACTACGAGGTTGACGGTCGATTTGGCAACGGCACGATCATCGAGATCACCGACGACGCGTTCATAGTGGACACAAATCATCCCATGGCCGGCAAGACGCTTTCCTTCAAGCTGCGCGTCGTTGCCGTGAAGAAGGTGGCATAAAATGGTCGACAAGGCTGATGTCATATCCGCGATGGAGGCGATCGCGCCACCCTTTTGCATGGAATCGTGGGACAACTGCGGCGTGCTCATCGATGGCAAGGACGATGTGTCAGACGTGACGGTCATGCTCGACCCCACGATCGATGCCATACAATCTGTAAAAAGCGACTTCATCGTGAGCCACCATCCACTCATTTTCAGCCCTCTATTGCGCATCGAGCTTGACATAAAGGACAAGGTAGAGCTTCTCCTCAAACGGGACCAGACATTCTACGCCGCACATACATCGCTTGATTTCGCACCGCGGGGCGTCTCATGGGCGCTAGCACAGCGCATCGACCTCGATGAGGACGAGATGTCGACCCCACAGATGCGTACGGGCAAGGTGGGGTATGATACCATCGAAGAGTTTGTCAGCTTCCTGGAGTTGCAGTTGCACACCACCGACATACGTATCGTTGGAAACGCAAGCAAGTTAGACAGGGTGGCGGCACTGCCGGGTTCGGGATTCCACGAGGATGTCATAGAGGCATGCGCCAGACAGGGCATCACGACCATCCTCTCCGGCGATCTCAAGCACCATGCGGCGCTCAAAGGGATGGACCTTGGCATAACGCTCATCGATGCAGGCCACCTTGAGACTGAGATGCCGGGCGTGGAACAGTGCGCACGTGAACTAGGCCACCTCGTCCCCGACATCGACATCGATGTAATGACCCCTGCAAAACCATGGCATACGCTCCATTACGACGATGTGAGCTAGCGGCGCCGTGATTGCAGGACGATTGTGCCCGAATCCTCTTTGAAGGACGTGCCTGCATAATCCCACCATGCGCGCTCGACGACAAATCCCGTGCGTTCGAGCATTTTCCTTACTCCCCCAGGTGTTGAGAACGAGACGGGAGAGCGCTCAGTGACACTGGAAACGAGTATTCCGTCTCGATAGGTCTCATACCTGAGCAATACGTTCACGACACGGCCATGTGCGCTGCGCCCAATGTATCGCAGGTATGCCATCGGACCGTCGTGACAAGCATCGATCAATCGTTGTGGTGATGAAGCGGCGCTGCCGATATACACATCCATCAAAAGGATCCCTCCGGGCTTGAGGTACTCATAGATCGCGCCCAACGAAGCCTCGCGCTCCTCATCGTTTAGAAAATGATCGTAGACCCCCGATAGCACCGTGGCGTCACACTGTTTTGGAAGGGAAAACGACTGTGTATCAGACGCGATGACGCTCACGTTGTCACACTGGCCTACGTTTCGTTCTAGTATCGTGCGCATTGCAGGGAGTGGTTCGATTGCATAGAAATGCGATGCGAGGGACGCGAGTGGCAGTGTGATGCGCCCAGTGCCTGCGCCGACATCAGCAACGAGGGATCCACGGATGATACGTGATGAGAAGAACGCAATGTTAGATGTGCTATCAAAGATATCGTGAAAGGGAGCCGATCGCTTGTGTCCGCCACGATATGCCTGGTCCCACCCAGAAAGGTGCCGGGGGCGGGACTTGAACCCGCGGCCTCTCGATTTCTCAGCTCGAGACATCAGCGTATGAATCCAAATGCCAACTAACTTATGAGTCGAGCGCTATAACCAGCCTAAGCCACCCCGGCAGGTAGTATCGCTATTATAAGTTGTTATATAAACTTTTTGGAGTCTTTGGTTTTGCGCAGGGAGAGTAGTTCTAAGCACGAAATAACAAGAAATGAGCATGGAACATCAATAGGATCCCACCTCATCTGTACATATCTCTCCACAAGCACCCATTATTCTCGTTGAACATAATTCATATTGTG
>DSAJ01000164.1 GCA_011372835.1 Methanomicrobia archaeon
AATCGTCTTTATATAAATTTTATGTTTCCAAAGACGTTTTGAACAAAAGATGGCCTACATAGTGACAATCTACGATTGTGTTCGCATATCAATGCTCTTTCTGAACGTTGCTCATCATGTGCAGGGCAGTGTACGTAAATGGTACCAAAAAAGCGCATTCTACGGTATATGCGTATCTACAGTTGTTTGGTGTGGCGCTGCGATGCCCTCCTCATCGAGGAAGTGGAGGTAGAGGGACGCGCTGACGAGGTCTGCAGCGCCACCAGGGCTGATGTTACGTTTCTCGCACACTTCGTTGAACTCTGCGATCATGCGCTTGCCCCCATGCGTCAGGACGCCGCCCGCATCGACGATCTCGCGCGCCGTCTCCTTGACCATCTCGTAGGTGTCAAGGCCACAGCGCGAGATGACGTTGGTGTCCTCCACGGCGGTCATGAGCGCGAAGAGAGCCTGGAGGATGGCGTCGTTGATGGTGCCGCCGCAGCCGAGCACGTCACGTATCGCTGGAAGCCCCATGCCCGTGACCGAGGGAAGGCCGCGTTCGACCTCGCCCCGTATGCCAGTGATGCCGTGTTCAAGGTAGAGCTTCTCTCCCTTGGTAAGCCCGTGTCCATGAGGAGAAGAGCCAAGCGTGCCCAGCTCCCGCTCAACGATGCCGTCCGTTATGTCTGCGACTGTTGCGGTGATGGCATGCACCGAGTGGTCGCCAATCCGCATCGCCCGTCCCGAGGCGCCAAGGAGGAGGTAGAAGAGGAAGACGAGTCCTTTTTGCGTGTTGACGCCCGATGTGACCTCGAACATGCGCCGCTCGGTCAGGATGCCGCGCTCACGAAGGACAGGAAGCAGTGTTCGTGCATCGTCTGTGTGCTCGTACCCAATTACGGCCACATCCCTGAACCCCTGGCTCAGGACTGCGGAGCTGCGTAGGAAGAGCGAGTAGTCCATGTCCCTGTGCGCACCGCGCGTGAACGGCGTCACGAGACCGGGTTTCGGATGGCACGATACCTCGAGCAGGATGCTGCGCGTTGCAAGTTCCCCGAGCGTGTCTATTGTGTTCATAGGCATTC
Organism: Methanomicrobia archaeon; assembly: GCA_011372835.1. Classification (GTDB taxonomy): domain Archaea; phylum Methanobacteriota_B; class Thermococci; order Methanofastidiosales; family NM3; genus NM3. The sequence goes on from DSAJ01000164.1 coordinate 1,068, forward strand.
CTCCGCCAATCCGCGTTCGAGCAGCTCGACGCCGTTGATGCCCTTTGCAAGTACGTGCGGACCGTCACCGACGAATTCCTTGAGGTTGATCGCAAAGCCGGACGTGAGCTCCACCTCGACATCGATGCGGATGCTGAATGTCTCCTCAAATGCTCGGGTCGTGTGTGCGAGCTCACCGAGCTCATCGCGGCCATATCCCCTGACGATGAGGTCGAGGTCCGACATGTCATCGGTGTAGGCAAGCCCCGTAACTGCCTCGAGCGCGGCCGAACCCCACACCCCGAGCGGATACGATGCGGAAAACTCGGAGAGCGCCAAAAGCGGGCGCGTCCTGCGCTCATAGCTCATGTGAGGCACCTCATAGGGTCTAATGGTGCGCGTTATGCGGCTTCCATGCACTGACGATGCGTACCGTATGCGGTGTCCGTCCTCCTTGTAGGGATAGACGAATCCTACGTAGACCTCCTCGTTCGCGTCGTACCACGGATCGCCGCGGTGGAGTGCGGACTCCTCCCTGCGTACGATGCCGGGGATCTGCCCCGCTGTGATGAGATCGTGGAAAGGCCCCCCGCCCAGCCCCTGAAGTGCTATGTCTCTCCCGTGTGCGAAGACGAGGTCGTGGCGATTGAATCGCATTGGCCTATCTCCTCTTGATCCAGCAGGGGTCCTTCACGCTCAGTGTCTGATAATCGAGCTGTGCCTGTACGAGGAGGTCGAACATGCGCGTCTTGACCGGTCCCTCGATGAGTATGGGCTCTCCCGTCTCGTCGGTGGGCAGCGCCGGCCGAAGCTCGAGCAGCGTCCTGTCCGCCTCGACCTTGACGTCCGGCAGGACCTTTGCGACCTTTGATTTGATGCGAAGGATGCTCCTGCACGCGCGCTCGATGGTCTGTTCGGCGTTGACCGTCGTCTCACGGACGAAGATCTCATAATCGGGTAGCGTGCGCTTGCGCATGTAGGTGATGACCTTGCCCTTCTTGTTGAGCACATGGCCCGACTCCACGACGGGAAAGCTGTCGCCGGTGGGAAGGCCGCCAACGACGGTCTCACGGTATTCGGGTCCGACGGCCGAGGGCACGAACGAGATGTCCTCGCGCACCGGTATGCCGTTCATCGTGATCCATCCGAACTCCTGATTCCCGTAGATGTCGTTAACGCGGGCGCCAAGCACCTCCCGGATGATCTCGACAGCCTCGAGGTCAAGGGGCGTCCCGATGCAGTTGACGATGTCGACGTGCGGGAGCTCGCCGGCGACATCGAGCTTGAGCGCGTCCTGGAGCGCGCACTTCAAAAAGGTCGATTCACCGAAGATGACATTCGGCTTTTTGTAGTAGAGGTCCATGAGAAACGAATCGCGTGAGGACTTGGAGAGAAACGTCCAATCGACACCGATGTCCTCAAGGGCGTTTCGCGTGATGGCATTGAGCAGCGGCGGATAGCAAAAGAGCGCCTTGTCGCCCTTCTTGACGCCTGCCATCTTCAGCGCCGATTTTCCCACCTCCTTTCGGTACTCCTTCTCGTTGGGCGTGATGCCAACGATGTTTTGCCATGCGGTCGTTCCCGTGGTGAACGTGATGTACGCATAGTTGAAAGGCGTATGCACTTCCTCGATGATATGCGCTGCAGTGGGACCGTTGATGCCCTTGTCCGCAAGGGTGCGCGTTTCCATCTCCTCGAACGATGGCACGGTCGAGAACAATTCAACGCTTTCCTTCAAATCTTCAAAATACGAAGAGACGTTTTCCCCGCTCATTGTATATACC
>DSAJ01000057.1 GCA_011372835.1 Methanomicrobia archaeon
GTACATATTTTCCCTATATGAAAATTATATGAATTACCCCCATGTACCCTTCGTGTGCATAACTCTACATTCGTGCCAGGAAGCATAACCGCCTTCTTTGCCGTGCAGGATGGACCGTCCTTTCGGGGGAAGGGATCGGTCGGTGCCAGCATCTGCCTCTCAGACGGTGTCAGCACTACGGTCCATGCACGCTCAGCTAGTCATACCTCCTTCTCTCATCGTACAAACGGTGTGGAATGCTCACTTCCTGTCGGGGATCACGTCTGCCAACGGCTTTTAGCTCATCTATGCGGGCCGTTGAATGTTTCCGTCACCCATGATACCTCGTTACCCATAGGTGCGGGTTACGGTGTCAGCGGGGCGACAGCCCTCGGCACAGCCCGTTGCCTCACTCCACTGTGCAACGACCCTCCAGACCCACTCACTGTTGCACTCGATGCAGAGGTGCGTACGGGCGGCGGATACGGCGACGTGATCGCACAGCATGAAGGAGGGGTATGCATTCGCACTCGCCCCTGTTCGACAACAGGGATCATACCTATCGATGCCCATGGACTCAATGTCGTGAGCGTTTCGTTTGGGCCGCTGGACACGGGGGCCGTGCTCTCGGATGACGCACTCATCCGACGTATCAGCAGCGTTGGCTCGCAGTCCCTTGCAGCACTCACCGACTCGCCCTCTGTCGAGTGTCTCATGTCGTGTGCTTCCCACTTCACGCGCCGCACGGGCATGGCGACCGAACGGGTCAACAAGGCGATCCGGGCCATCGATCACACCCACGACCTTCCCGGAGCGATGGTAATGCTTGGGGATGGCGCGTTCACGCTCTCTGATGAGGAAGGGCTCGAACCACTCATAGAGGAGCTGCGCCCCCTCGGCGGAGCGCTTCTCGTGTCACGCATAGCGGAGGTCGTGCCATGCCAGTGAGAACTGACCACCCGCGCCATGCCTCACTCTCAACACGCGAGCGCCTCATCAGGGCGCATGAGGGGGGCATCGTCTCGACCGCGGGGCTCATCGCGCATGGCCGCGGCGAGGCGTTCGATTACCTCCTTGGAGAATACACCCATGACTTTGCTATCGATGCCATAGAAGCGATGGCTGCCAACATCGCCCTGGCCCGACATCCCGTCTTTGTTGTCAATGGGAACGTCGCGGGGCTTGTGGCAGAGGACGTCGTTGCACTCTCGCGAGAGGCGCCACTTCATATCGAGGTCAATTTGTTCACGCCAAGCGTCATGCGCACACAGTCCATCGTCGAACTCATCGAGGGATTCGGGGGCACTGCGCATACGCCAGGGGATGGCATGACGACATTGCCTGGCGTGAGCTCCTCGCGCTCCAGCATAAGCGTTTCCGGGCTTGGCAGCGCCGACTTCGTGGTCGCCCCACTTCAGGATGGCGACATGGTGCACGCATTGAAAAAAGCAGGCATGAAGACGGCCACGATTGACCTCAATCCACTCTCTCGAAGCGCGCAAGATGCCGACATCACCGTCGTTGACAACATCACGCGCGCCCTTCCACTCATCCGCGACGCAGTGAGGTTCCTCAAAGAACGAACAAACGAGGAGCTCGAGGAGATCTCCCGATTTGACAATGAAGGAGCCTTGCAAGAGGCCCATCGATCCATGACAGAACGTTATAGGTGATACCATGTTCAAGTTGAATTCAAAGACGATCGCATGCGCGGGCATGTTCGGCGCACTTGCGCTGCTTGCCACGTTCATCAAGGTACCGATGCACTTCGGCAATCCGAATCTTGGTTCGACGCCCGTTTCGGTCGCCGGGGTGCTCTTTCCGCCGCAAATAGCCTTCCTCACGGGCCTTATCAAGGGTATTGGCGCGTCACTGTGGACGGGTCAGCCCTACATCGAGATGGCAGCAGGCATAGGGGACGCGCTCATGGCCGTCTTCACCGTGTTGCTCGTGCGCAAGTACCGAACAGACGTAGCGATCATATGCGGCCAGCTCTCCCGCTATATCTTTACCTCGGGCCTCATCGCCATATCGGTCGCCGTGCTCCTCAATGGGGACCCGGCGCTCATCCCGTCGATGTGGGTCGCGATATTCCCCGCGGTGACACTCTCGATCATAGCAAACACTGCAGTGTCGCTTGTGATCGTGCGCGCCCTGCCGCAAAAGGTCTCAAGCATCGTAGAGAGCATGGTCGGCACACGAGGCAAAGATGCAAAGCCGCATGCACAAACGATGCGATATGAAAAAGATTGAAAAAAAGAGTTAATTATAGAAGAACAAAAGAAGAGAGTAGAAAGGATTTCTCCTTTCTTTCTCAATTATCTTAGTTTGCAGTGGCCGTGATCGTGATTCCGGTTAGTTCTGAATCGCCAGACCCGATGCTTCCAGTCGTGTCTATCTGGATGCTTACTGTAGTGGATACGCCAGAGGCAAGCGATACTCCGTCTCCCTCCAGATCCCCATCGTCAGATGAGAAAGTATAGACATCGGTACCCGTTACTGATTTGCTAAGGGTTACATTGACCGTTTGCGTGCCGTTGTTTGTGATGGTAAAGACGTCGCCAAGGTCGGTTACTGCGTCTGGGTTTACGCCTGTGGCACCGTTCTGGGCACCGAGGGTAGCGTCGATGACAAGCTTCCCATCGGTAATCGTTGCATATTCTCCATCAGTCACAGGGTTCAAAGCAAGCAGCGCATCCGCATCGCCAGTGACGCTAATAGTGGCCTCGCGGTCCGCGGTCACCGAGGTGAACGCGCCTGTCGACATGACGACAATGGCCGCCAACAGGATTCCAAACAGTGGTATGAGTTTCTTCATCATGATATGCACCTCTTCAAGGTCTTGA
>DSAJ01000189.1 GCA_011372835.1 Methanomicrobia archaeon
ATCATATCCAAGGAACGGTCAAGTATGCGCAATACTTCGGAAAAGTCAACAGACTGTTCATCGAGGCCATAGGCGAGCGCATACTCATGGATGCCGACCCGTTCAAGACGCATGATATCGAGGGGAAGGAGATCGATATCTACGCCGATGTGAACTCGACGCTCATTCTCTCCGAAACATGACCGTTTCCTGCTTCGTGACGACAAACGTATATGGTTCTACATTTTTATCAACGATCACACCCGGGCCGATGCCGCAGTGGTCGCCTATCTTTCTGCCCTCGTAGATCGAGACGTTGATGCCCGTCTTTGTCTCATCGCCCATGACGACGCCAAGCTTGCGTCTTCCTGACGATACGAGCTTTCCCTTTATCTCCATCTTAATGGCATCCTTCCTGTGGCGCAGATTTGCCACCAGAGTCCCCGCACCCAGATTACAGGAGGCGCCTATGATCGAGTCCCCGACATATGAGAGGTGTGCCACGTTCGTATGGGAAAAGAGCACCGAGTTTTTCACCTCTGACGCATTGCCGACATGGCAGTGGTCGCCTATCGTGGTAAAGGGGCGGACATAGCAGTTTGGGCCAATGTCGCAGTGGTCACCGATGCATACGGGGCCGATGATATACGCGCCGCTGCGTACGATGGAACCCTCTCCCACCACGACGTCGCCGATGCATGTCGCGCCGTTCTCGATTGTGCCCATGATGGCGCGTTCCTGTTTTGTGACGACATGCTCGTTTGCATCAAGGAGCGACCATGGGTACCCGATATCGTTCCAGTAGCCGCCATAGCGAGACACCGCTACACGTTCACCGATAAGCGATATCGCGTCCGTGAGCTCATACTCGCCACGGGGCGAGGGGGAAATGCGTGACAGGGCATCGAATATCTCGGGCGTGAAGAGGTAGACGCCGATGTTTACCAGCGCTGAAGGGGACTGTTCCTTTTCGCGTATCCCCTTGAATGTGCCGCCCTCAACGATGACGCTCCCAAAACTACCATCATTTTCCATCGCTTTGACGGTCACCACAGACCTGTTAGAATCCATATGGGCCGAGAGCAGAGCGTCGATACAGTCGCGTTCTATGAAGATGTCACCGTTGATGCATATGAACGATTCGTCGATACGACCTGCGCTCATGAGAGCATCGCCTGTGCCGTTCATCTCGTTCTGGCGGCGATACGTGACCGAGAGCGCAGGGTGCCTTGTCTGCATGTGCTGGCGTATCATTTCCTCAAGATGGTGTACGACAAACACATACTCATCGACATACGGCGAGACGGCCTCGATGATGTGGTCGATAAGCGGGATGTTGCCCACGGGCAGGAGCCCCTTTGGGCGGGTGTTCGTTAACGGTTGCAACCGCTCGCCCCGACCTGCTAGCAAGATCACAGCTTTCGTAATACTCCCTCCACATGATTGGTAGCTTGTTCCATCAGCATGCGTGCTTCATCGGCTGATCTGGCTTCGACCGTGATCCGAAATAGCGGTTCGGTGCCTGAGAAACGGTAAAGGGCCCATGCATCCGCGTACTCGACGCGTATGCCATCGATGGTCAGGAGCGACTCGTACTCCTCCGTTGCGAGTTCCTCGAGCAAAAGCGACCTGAAACGGTCCCTGTCGATACGTGCGAGGGGGATCTTCTTCCTCAGCGTGGAAAATGAGGGCACATTTTCTCGCTCCTCTGCGAGTACATATCCGTCATCCTTCATCGATAGAAGCTTGACGGCCGCCAGAATGCCGTCAGGCGTTAGCCAGTGGGAGGGGAAGATCCAGGTGCCGCTAGGTTCGCCGCCAAACACCGCATCGCGCTTGACGATATCCTGGGCCAGGGCTACATCTCCCACCTTCGTACGGTAGACCGACGCATTGCAGTCGGAAAGATACATATCCAGTGAAAGGGAGCTGTCGACCGTCGAGACGATGACGGGATTCGTGGACGAGGACTGCTCGCATTCATAGCGCGCCATGAGGGCAAGAAGCACGTCGTAGTCGATGAATTCACCTTTTTCATCCACTGCGCCGATACGGTCAGCATCACCATCGTGGGCGATACCTATATCGCAATCGTAGGAGCGCACGGCATGGGAGAGTGCAGACAGGTTCTCGCAACTAGGTTCAAGCCCCCGTGGAAACCGTCCCGAAGGCTGACAGTTAAGCGATACGACGTTCATACCCATCCTCTCGAGCAGATAAGGTGAGACGACGCTGCCGGCCCCGCAACCACAGTCGAGTGCGACACGAAATTCATGTTCGAGCGAGATGGTCTCTTCGATGCGCGATATGTGGATCTCAGAAGCGCTTTCGGAGAGTATCCTGCCCTGGCCATCCCACGATGACGGACCATATGATGATTCATCGATGACGCGTTCGATCTCGGCCTCCAGGGAATGGTATGCCACCCCTTTTTGGTCCCATACCTTGATGCCGTTATACTCGGGCGGGTTGTGTGATGCCGTGATCACGGCGCCTGCGCAGCACCCGAACGATTGAAGTGCGATGCCTACCGTCGGGGTTGGTGCGAGGCCTACATCGTAGACATCGTTGCCCTGTGATATGATGCCTGCGATGAGCGCGTGCCTGAGGCCCTTGCCAGAGGATCTGCTGTCCATCCCTACCGTCACGGGGCCATCAAGGAGTGTGCCCATTGCCTTGCCAACGTTGAGTGCAAGATCCTCATTCACCTCGGTCCCGTAGAAGCCGCGTATGCCTGAGGTACCAAATAACTTCATAATATGAGCCCCTTGTAGTTTCCTTTATCTATTTTTACCTGGACGAACGTATGATGCTTGATATAATAAAAGACATATTAA
>DSAJ01000126.1 GCA_011372835.1 Methanomicrobia archaeon
GAGATATACTGTACAATGATAATCGTAATGAGGTGATTGCCATATCAAAAAATATTGTTGAGAAAATAATAGACAAGCATATCGTTGATGAGAGTGAGCATGAGGTCGGCATACGAATCGACCAGACGCTCACCCAGGACGCCACGGGCACCATGGTCTACCTGGAGCTCGAGGCGATAGACATCGATTCCGTAAAGACGGAGCTTTCGGTAAGCTACGTCGACCACAACACCTTACAGTGCGGGTACGAGAACGCCGACGACCACCTCTACCTGCGAACGATCGCCGACCGGTTCGGCGTCATCTATTCACGACCAGGAAACGGCATCTGCCACCAGATGCACCTTGAACGATTCTCCTCGCCAACGAAGACGCTGCTTGGGTCCGACTCCCACACGCCGACGTGCGGAGGCGTCGGGTCGCTTGCCATCGGGGCGGGCGGCATCGACGTCGCTGCGGCCATGGCGAGCGAACCGTTCTACATGCCCAGGCCCCGCGTCATGAAGGTCGAGCTCACAGGCGAGCTCCCGCCCGAAAGCGAGGCAAAGGACGTCATACTCCACCTCCTCTCGGTAATGAGCACGAAGGGCAACGTCGGCTATATCGTCGAATACGGCGGACCAGGCGTCAAGACGCTCTCGGTCCCCGAGCGGGCCACGATATGCAACATGGGTGCAGAGCTTGGCGTCACGACGTCGATCTTTCCATCCGACGAGGTGACCGAGCGATTCTTCGAGGCGCAAAAGCGCGACAAGGACTACCACAAGCTCGCCGCGGACAAGGGTGCGCGCTACGACAAGACCATCACGATCGATCTGTCAAGCATCACGCCCATGGTGGCACGGCCTCACAGCCCCGATAATGTCGCAACGGTCGCATCGATTGCGGGAACTCCCTTGCAGCAGGTATGCATCGGCTCGTGCACCAACTCATCGCTCTATGACATGGTGGTGGCATACCGCACGCTCAAGGGCAAGCACGTGCCGCCGGGCACCGACCTCGTCATCGCTCCGGGATCGCGGCAAGTGGTGCTCACCATGGAAAAGCTCGGGCTGCTCGAGGAGTTCATCGAGTGCGGAGCGCGGATCATGGAGCCGACGTGCGGATTCTGCATCGGCAACGGCCAGTCGCCTGCAACGAACGCAAACACGCTTCGCACCAGCAACCGCAACTTCCACGGCAGGTCGGGGACGACCTCGGCAGACATCTACCTAAGCGGCGTGCGGGTCGCGGCAGCGTCGGCACTTGCTGGCGCACTTGCCATGCCTCCGAAGATCGATGAGGACGATGAACTGGTCCAAAAGGCGCGTGACCTCTCGGTGCTCGAGATCGACGACTCGATGCTTGTCCATCCCACGGGGAAGGCGGATGTCGTCAAGGGGCCAAACATCGGACCGCCACCACGCGGCACACCGCTTGAAGGCGACATCAAGGGCGTTGCCACGCTCAAGGTGGGCGACAAGATCACCACCGACGACATCATGCCAGCGGGAGAGCGGCTCAAGTTCCGCTCGAACATCGCTCGCTATGCTGAGTTCGTCTTCGAGCACGTCGACCCCGACTTCCACGACCGGGCGCGCTCGAATCGAGATGACGATGTCGCCAACTTCATCATCGCGGGCGTCTCGTACGGACAGGGCTCGTCACGCGAGCATGCGGCCATCTGTCCTGCCTTCCTCGGTGTGCGGGCCGTCATCTGCAAGTCGATCGAGCGCATACACCGTGCAAACCTCCTCAACTTCGGCATCGCCCCCCTCACGTTCGCCGATGAACGCGACTACGGCTACATCGACGAGGGAGACGAGCTCGAGCTCAAGGACGTGCAACGCGGCATGGAGACGGGCGAGTTCACACTCTACAATCTCACCAAGGACAAGAAGATAATCCTCGAGGGGGCGTTTTCCGAACGGGAGGCGGACTACCTCAGGGCGGGTGGAAAGCTTCACGCAATAGGGGGCGGTGCGTGATGGCGTCACACGACGTCACGCTGCTCACCGGCGACGGTATCGGCCCCGAGATCGCCGAGGCGACGAGGCGCTGCATCGACGCCACCGGTGTCACGATCAACTGGCACGTCAAGGAGGCGGGACTGAAGGTCTTCGAGGAGACGGGGGACCCGCTGCCGCCGGATGTCGTCGACACGATACGCAAGACGAAGGTCGCCATCAAGGCGCCCATAACGACGCCTGTAGGCAAGGGATTCAGGAGCGTCAACGTGCGGCTGCGAAAGGAGCTCGACCTCTATGCGTGCCTGCGACCCTGCAAGAGCTATGCCGGCGTGAACTCGAAGTTCGACGACATCGACCTCGTCGTCGTGCGTGAGAACACCGAGGACCTCTATGCAGGCATCGAGTTCAAGGAAGGTGAGGGTGCGACCCACAGGCTCATCGACACGATCGCCGAGCTTACGGGGGACAGCATCCCGCAGGACTCGGGGATATCGATCAAGCCGATCTCGATCCAGCGTTCCGAGCGCATCGTGCGCTTCGCATTCGACTATGCGCGAGACAACGGCCGGAAGAAGGTGACGGCCGTCCACAAGGCCAACATCATGAAGTACTCCGACGGGCTCTTTCTCGAGGTGGCGCGCAGGGTGGCAAAGGACTATCCCGACATCGAGTTCGAGGACCGCATCGTCGACAACATGTGCATGCAGCTCGTGCAAAAGCCGCAGCTCTACGACGTGCTCGTGCTGCCAAACCTCTACGGCGACATCGTCTCCGACCTCTGCGCGGGGCTCGTGGGCGGTCTCGGCGTGGCACCCGGCGGCAACATCGGGCGCAACATGGC
>DSAJ01000078.1 GCA_011372835.1 Methanomicrobia archaeon
GCTGGGGCAGCGGCCGTGGCTCCGAGGCGTGCGACGAGCTCCTCGTCGAGTGCGTCCTCGCCGACGTGCCGTGCGAGGCTGAGCATCTCTGCCTGACTCTTGGCTATGAGTAGCGGTAGGCTCTCTTCGTTGACTATACCTGCGTTAAACGATAGGTTGCGCATGTTGTTGAACGCGATGGTGACCAACATGCTCGTCGTGTCGTTCGTGGTGATGGCCGCGTTGATGGCCAGATTGAATGCAGACCTGTATGCATCCTCGAACTGGTCGCGGACCGCCGATTCGTCGATCGCGAGGTCGCGCGCCTCGAATACGAACCCGTTCTCGTACGCAGCGAAAAGGTTGAGCCCCACCTCGAGCGGCTCGATCTCAAGCTTTTTGAGTATCTCTGCCACTTCTGGTTTGATGACCTCTCCTTCCTTCACTACGACATGGTCCTTTTTCACCACGATCTTTCCAGACTCGATGGCGGCAGGTATGCCGATTCGTTGCATCTCGCCCACGAGCGGCCCGGGAGGAAATCCCGTATCGCCCTTGGGGATCATCACGTCATTTGGTGCGACCTCTCCCCCCTTGGCGGGAGCGCTCGTCTTGCCTTTCTCGAACTTCTTGTACAAGACAAACGGATTGAGGGTGCTAAGCGCAAGTGATGCGCCGCCTTGCACATATGATGCAAGGGAACGCAAGGCCTCGTCATCGGACTCTTGCAGCGCAAACCTGAGCAACGTGTTTCGCGCTATGCGTATCTGCACGTTGCCATGGAACTCCCGTCGCATGGACTGGAGCTGTTTGGCTGCGATGCCCGATATGTCGACGATGCCTATGACCGGATAGGATTGCAAGAGCGCCGAGAGCATCTCGACCTCTTCTTTCTTCCAGGCAGCCACATGTGCCATTATCGACGCACCTCCACCTTCGCTGGTGTTCCCATCGTCGTTTTCATGTAGAGGGACCTTACGTGTGCAAGTCCTCGCTCGTACTTACGTTCGATCACGTTGATGATTGCCATGGCGTTCTCTGCGAGCTCGTCGTCTGGCATCTCCTCCGTGCCGATGAGGACCTGTATCACAGGTGCCTTCTTCATTTCTATCTTTACTGTCTTTTCGAGGTTCTTTACCATTGCTTCTAGAGGGGCGTTTGGTGGGAGCGGCTTAGGCATCTTGCCCCGTGGGGCAAGGATGGGGCCAAGCAGTTTACCCACTTGAGGCATAAGGTCTGCCTGAGCCAAGAAAAAGTCATGATCCTTGGCGAATCGCTTCGCTTCACGCTTGTCGCCTGCAAACTCCTGTAAGTCTTCGATGACGTCAAGACCCAATTCTTTGTCATTGTAGGCCAATTCTCGCTCTGCAATTACCGCGACCCGTATCGGTTTGCCCCTCCCGTAGGGAAGGTTGACCTCTTGACGGATCTTGTTCTCAGGTTTCTTGATGTCGACTTCTTTGAGGTTTGCTATGATTTCGATCGACTGCGTGAAGTTTCGCGGCTTGGAGTTCTCCTTTGCCTCCTTCACTCCTCGTGCCAATGCTTCATTCACGGATTCACCTCCGTATGAGAAGCTGATACGACCGTGTTCAGAAGTACTCGTCGTAGGCTCCTTCGTCGATTTCTTTCTGTACGTCCTTTATTTTCTTATTGTCGACTGTGATATTCATGGGTACGCCTGCGCCAAGGACCTCCTTGGTCGCATGCTTCATGTCATATGAGAGGACATTGTCCATCTTCATCTTGGCGATCTTGACGGCCTGTTCGAACGTCAGATCCCCGCCTGTCTCGCTGCCAGGTTTCTGAGGGCCCCTCTCGATGCCAAGCTCCTTCTTGATGAGTGCCGTTGTGGGGGGTGTACCCACGGTGATCTCAAAGTTTCTCTTATCGTCGACGGTGACGGTGACGGGGACCTTCATCCCTGCGAAATCCTTCGTCTTCTCATTTATGGCCTGAACGACCTTGGGCACAGGGGCACCAAGCGGCCCAAGCGCAGGGCCCAGTGGCGGTCCAGCTGTCGCCTTTCCTCCGTCAACCAGTGTCTTTATCGATTGTGCCATTTGTCTCACCTTTATTCTTCATGACTCACTTTCTCAATGATTCGCACATAACTTCCATTCACCGTGACAGGAATCGGTATGGTGACCTCGAGCAGTTCGACGGTAAGTTCTTCCTTGTTCTCGTCGATGCGTACGACCTTGGCCCGCTCTCCCTTGAAAGGACCGGCGACAAGTTCGACGATGTCACCTGGTTTGATGCCCTCGACGGCAGGTTTCTCCTCGAAGAAGTTCTCCACCTCTTCGAACGGCACGTGGCCGGGCAGTATGCCGCGAACATGCCGTATGCCTTCGATTGCTTCCTGTACAGCTCCTTCGTCGATGGCTTCAATGAAAATATAGCCTTTTAAAGTTTCCGGTGCCAATATTGCAGATACTGCAATGTCTTTGTTACGTACCTTCTCTTCGAGCAACGTTGCAACGTTTCTCTCTTGATTCATCGTTGTTTTAAGAATAAAGAGCGGATAATCTTTTGTCATGCTATTCACTCGTTAGAAAGTTGTTCCCTGTATCAAGGAAGATACGATCTTTACAAGGAATCCGATCACTGCCACCAACGCGATGCCTATGGCACATACCTTGGCGGTCTGGGAAAACTCCTTCCTGTCGGGTTTCTTGGTCAGTCTGAGTACCTTCTTGTAACCTCGTAATGCGTCTGTGAATCTCTTTTTGTCCATGTTCATGCGGACTCACCTCTCTGTGTTAGGTCCACGTGGGAGGGGGATTATATAAAGTCTATGCCC
>DSAJ01000201.1 GCA_011372835.1 Methanomicrobia archaeon
GCTTTACTCTATGTGTGATGATACCCCCTATCAGGAAAAATTATTAAGCGCCTGTTTCGAAAGGAACGCATACTTCTAACAGTTCAGCATGTGAAAAGAATGGGAAAACGGTTCACCATAGTGGGTGTCGACCCGGGTACGACAGTAGGCATAGCACAAATCGACCTTGACGGGCGATTGATCGATCTCTTCTCCTCGAAGGAGTTTTCCATAAACGACATTATCGAGAGGATACGTTCATACGGGTACCCAGTCATCATCGCGACCGACGTGACAAGCGTTCCGCAGACGGTGGAAAAGATCGCGGCATCGCTTGATGCCAAGCTCTACCTGCCCCGCGGCGTCATCACGTTGCGTGAGAAAAACGAGATCGCTAAGAACTATCCTGTGCACAATGCGCATGAGCGGGACTCGCTCTCTGCGGCCATCAAGGCACATCAGCAATACCATGCGAAGTTCGAAAACATCGATGCGCGCCTCAGGGAGATGAACATGCAGCGTTACTCTGACGAGGTGAAGTCGCTCGTGCTCAAAGATTACTCGGTGAGCAAGGCGATCGATGCGCTCTCAAAGGTCGATGAACCGGCCCATATGGTGGCCAAAGAGCGACCCGCGAGCAGCTCTGCCCCCTCAGAACACGGCGCAGAGGTCGCCATCCTCAAGAATCGCCTGAAGAATCAGCGGTCATATATCAACGAGCTCGAAAGTTCCCTCAAGCAGGCAAGAAAAGATACAGAACGCATCGACATGAAGCTGAAGTCGGCGCGTGACAAGACGCTCGTTGAGGCCAAGAGATCGGATGTCATACGCCAGAAGACGTCGGTCATACGCAAGCTCCAGCAGGAGCTAGCGGCGCTGAGGGGGGAGCTTGGCCGCATGGTACGGGAGAACAAGGAGCTCAAGGACATGCGCTCGCTGCAGATGAGGGAGGAGATCATCATAACGAAGGTGCTCGACCAGTTCTCGAAGAGCGAGATCGCCGCCCTCGACGAGCGATTCGGCATAAGAAAGGACGACATCATCTATGTGCGCGACAGCTCCGGTGGGGGCGCAACGACGGCTCTTGCGCTCTGCGAACGGCGCATCAAGGCACTCATCACCGACACGGAGATGAGCCACACATCCCAGGAGCGGCTCACCTCGTGTGGTATCGCCATCTTCCCCACGAACGAAGTGCCCGTAAAAGAGGTCGATGAGTATGCCTTCGTCGACAGGGAAACGTTTGACCGCGCCTACGAAGGGTGGATAACACGACAAAGGGAGGCACAACGCTTGAAAAGCTCTGCTTGGCTCGAGGGGCTCATCAAGGACTATCGTTATGAAAGGAAAAAGGAGGACACCGATGATACATCTCGCAAGTGACGACACCGACGCCCCGACGGATGCGTTCGATGTAATATTCATCACCGGCGATGCCTATATCGACCACCCATCAAATGGCGTAGCGCTGCTTGCTCGCCTCCTCGACGACAAGGGGTACAGCGTAGGCATCATCGCGCAGCCGGATCCCTCCTCGATCGACGACTTCAAGACACTCGGACGGCCGCGGCTCCTGTTCGCCGTCACGGCGGGCCTTGTCGACTCGATGGTCGCCAACTACACCCCGCTGAAAAAGGAACGTGACCGCGACAGGCTCTCGTACGGCGAGGGCATGCGCCCCGACAGGGCGACGATCGTGTATACGCAAAAGGCCAAGCAGGCTTACAAGGGAGTGAAGGTGGCAATTGGCGGCATCGAGGCATCGCTGAGGCGATTTTCACACTACGATTACTGGCAAAACAAGGTGCGACGTTCGATACTCATGGACAGCAAGGCGGACATACTCGTCTACGGGATGGGCGAGCGCCAGATGCTCGAGATACTCTCGCGTCTCGGGGAGGGACGGCGCCTTTCAGGCATATGCGGCACTGCGATCGCCGTCAAGGAATGCGACCCCTCCTGGTTGGAGCTCCCCACATATGAGGAGGTCACGTCGTCAAAACGCAGATTCCTTGACTCGTTCATGGCGCAATACACCCACCAGGACCCGTTTCGTTCACCGCCCCTGGCCGAGCCGTATGGTGATTGGCACGTCGTGCAGTATCCCCCTGCGCTGCCCCTTGCCACCGACGAGATGGACTATCTCTACGAACTGCCGTTCACAAGGAAGATCCCGCATACCGGGCGTGGCGCGCCCCACTCCATGGAGCCGGTGCAGTTCTCCGTCATTACGCACCGGGGATGTTTTGGCGGATGTTCGTTTTGTGCACTCTCGATGCACCAGGGGCGCATCATCCAATCGAGAAGCGTGGAAAGCATCGTCCGTGAGGCACAGCGATTCAGCTCCCACCCCGACTTCAAGGGTACAATTGATGATGTTGGGGGCCCCACGGCGAACATGTACGCCATGGGATGTACGAAGGGGCACGGCCATGTGATGGCTCACTCGATCCGGACCGGTGAGGACATCCCCATACCCGTTGCCACAAAGGGATGCACGGACCCCTGCCTCTATCCTGCGTGCCCCCATCTCGACCTCAGCCATGGCCCGTACAGGGAGGTTCTCGAACGCCTGAGATCGATCGAGGGCGTCAATCATGTCTTCATACGCTCCGGCATACGCCACGACCTGGCGCTCTGCGACAGGGGCTTCATCAAGGAGCTGTGTGAACACCATGTCTCTGGACAGCTCAAACTGGCACCGGAACACACAAACGATCGTGTGCTAGCCATCATGAACAAGCCCCCGCTTTGCGTCTTCGAGGAGTTCATGCACACGTACAAGGAGACCAACGA
>DSAJ01000099.1 GCA_011372835.1 Methanomicrobia archaeon
GGCCATTGCGCGTGCGGCGGTGGAAAGCGACGTCAAGGTCGCCGCGTTTTACCCGGGGTCTCCGACGAGCGAGATACTCGATACCATATCGATGTTTTCAGGGGAGTTCAAGGACCTCACGATGGAGGTGAGCGCCAACGAGAAGGTCGCGTTCGAGACAGCCGTAGGCGCCTCGCTTGCCGGGGTGCGGTCGTTCACGTCGATGAAGAGCGTGGGGCTCAACGTGGCAAGCGATGCGTTCTTCAGCGTCGGATACACGGGCGTGAGAGGAGGCATGGTGCTTCTCGTCGCCGACGATCCTCATGCTCACTCGTCGCAGAGCGAACAGGACGGGCGATTCTACGCATATCCCGCGCACGTCCCTATGCTCGAGCCGTCCACGGCGCAGGAAGCCTACGAGATGACGAAGTGGGGATTTGAGCTCTCAGAGAAGTACTCAACGCTCGTGATTGTCAGGACGACGACGCGCGTGAACCACCAAAGCGCCATCGTGTCGGTGGGAGAGATCGAGCGCTCGCCGTTTCATCGCGCCAGCTGGAAGGACGTCGGCGCCCATTACTATACGCTTGCCGCCACGGCACGGCGTCTCAAGGGAGAGGCGCTGGAGCGGCTGTCCCATATCCGCGAGGAGTTCGAGAAGAGCGAGTTCAACATCGTCGAGCCCGGTGAGGGCGATGTCGGCATCATCACGTCGGGAGTGTCCTACCTTTATGTCCACGAGGTGCTCGAGGCAATGGATTCACGCCCTCATGTGCTCAAGCTGGCGACGACGCACCCGTTGCCCTCTGACCTGATAGGCACGTTCCTCAAGGACAAGCGGCGGATCGTCATCGTCGAGGAGCTCATGCCGTATCTCGAGCGCGAGGTAATGTCGATCGCGCATGAGATGCGCATTGACGTAGAGATACGCGGCAAGCTCTCAGGCGACCTTCCAACCGTCGGCGAATACAACGTGCCCATCGTCAGGACAGGCATTGCATCATCGCTTGACCTCGCTTCTGCCGATACGTATGCCGACGTGATGTCACGCGCCGAGTCGCTTAAGGAAGGCCTGCCCACAAGGTCGCCCATATTCTGTCCCGGATGCCCGCATCGGGGCACGTTCTGGGCGGTACAGCAGGCGCTCAAGGAGACGCCGTATGTGCTCAACAACGACATAGGCTGCTACTCGATGTTCCTCCTCGAGCCGTACGAGGTGACCGATTCGCTGCTGTGCATGGGCGCCTCGCTCGGGATCTCAAGCGGCATGCAGCATGTGCTCAACGACAAGGTCGTGGCGTTTGTCGGGGACTCGACCTTTTTCCATGCAGCCATACCGGGTCTCCTCAGCGCCGTTTACAACAATCACGACTTCACCCTCGTGATACTCAACAACTCGGTGACGGCGATGACGGGACAGCAGCCCAATCCAGGCTCCGACTTCGGTGCGGCCCCGGTCACGAAGCTCGACATCCCCTCGGTCGTGAAGGGGCTTGGCGTACCGCATGTCGCCGAGGTGAGCGCGTTTGAGCCCAAGGACAACGTCGAGACGTTCAAGGAGGCCTTGTCCTACCGCGGCGTCTCGGTTGTGATCTCCCACGGTCCCTGCGCGCTCTACAACGACAGGCTCAAGCGTCATGCAGGGACGCCGATCGTCCCCAATGAGGTCTCCCACGACACGTGCCAGAACATCTACGCATGCATTCGTGGAGTGCACTGCCCTGCCATCGAACTCGATACCGCGACGGGCAAGAGCACGATACGTTCAGAACTGTGCAACGGCTGCATGGTCTGTGCGAAGATGTGTCCTGTCAGCGCCATCTACTCGACGAGGGGTGATGATACATGAACGGACGCTACAACATGGTGCTCTCGGGCGTCGGCGGACAGGGGCTGATGCTCCTTTCCAACGTCATCGGCACCGCATGCGCTCAGGAAGGATTGCCCGTCATCACCGGGGAGCAGCACGGCCTCTCCCAGCGCAGCGGGTCGATAAGCGTCCATCTGCGGATGGGCGAGGGCACATACGGACCCCTCGTGCCGCCGGGCGATGCCGATGTGATGATCGCCATGGAGGCGACCGAGGCGCTTCGCTACATCGAGTTCCTGCGAGACGATGGATACATCATCATGAACACGCGCGTGATGCACCATCCGCTCGAGACGATGCGCCACGTACGCGAGGATGCCACCACGGAGCCGTACTTCTCGCTTGATGAGCTAAGAAAACGAGTAAGAAACGTGACGCCAAACGTGCTCGAGGTCGATGCGCTGCGCCTTGCCGAGGCGGCCGGCACCGCACGGGCGGAAAACGTCGTCCTCCTTGGCGCCGCATGCGGTTTGCCCGGGTTCCCATTGAAGAAGGAGACCGTCAAGGACGTCATAGGGAACGTGGTCCCAGAAAAGACCATAGCTGCGAATATGAAGGCGTTTGACGCTGGCGACGGCGCATGTTGCGATGCGTTCGGATAGCGAGTCGTCCTCCCATCACTCAAGCGACTTGAACCCCTTTTCGGTCAACTTGACGATGAAGAGGGGTTCGAACCCTTCCACCATCTCGACGTACCCCTGTGAGGTAAGCTGGCGTGCATAGGTCTTTAGCTCTTCTCTGGGAACGGCAAGGCGTGCAGAGAGCTCGCCCGACCCCACGTAATACGGTATGTCCGATCCTCGGTCCCTGAGGACTTCGAGAAGTTTTCGTGATATATCGTTTTGGTACATCA
>DSAJ01000062.1 GCA_011372835.1 Methanomicrobia archaeon
GCATAGTAAGGAACGTGCATCGGCGTACTGCGAGCGCGCTCATACAGTGTTGCCATGATGGAACCGAGCACCGACATCAACGAAAGCTCCAGGATGCCTCCGTCGAGTATGAGTGGTCCAATCACGGTCGTCGTGATGTTGCCGCCTCCTGCAACCACGCTACCGACGATGGGCGATGTGGCAGCATGCGTCCAAAGCGACCCGTGGAAGATGCCCCACCACCCCGCCTCCCTGCAGGCGATGTCGAGCATGTGAGTGGTAAAGCCAATCCTGTAGGCCACGAGCTCATGGGGAAGCAGGTGCCATTGCTGTGGCAGGAGCAGTGTCGTCACATAGCCTATGCCCACGATGATGATGCATGCCACGGCAACCGCGCCGATCCCCGTGCGAGCGCTCGCTCGTCCCTGCATCCACCACGATATCCCAAGGAGCAAGACGAGTACGAGCAGATAGCTCCTGAACCCGTAGAGCATGAGTATGGAGCCGCCGCAGACGGTAAGTACGGCCGCAAGGCGCCTGTCCCTCGGGAACGTGAATGCCACGCCAATGAAAAGAAGAGAATATCCGAAGACGAATGCGATCGTCTGCGAGGAGAAGCGAAGGGTCGGCTCAAGGAGCGGGACCGAGCCCGTGGCAAAAAGATTGGCTGCCAGCAGCACAATCCCTGCAATACTGGCAAGGTGCAGGCGGGGGCGCAATGTGTTCCACTGCCAGTAGATGGCCGCAACAATCGTCGCGCTTACGAACGCCCACGGACCGTATTCGCGCACTGTGGCAATGATCAAAAGAATGAGCGAGAGCGCAAGAAGGGCCCGAGGCGAGGGCGGAATGCGTATGCGCGTGCCAAGTGCGTAAAACCCAATCCCCGTGAGTACATATGCGGCAAACCGCAGGGACACGTCGTGAGCCAGATCGGACATCACATGGTTCGCAACGACGCCTACTAGGATGAAAAGAAAGAAAAGAACGGCAAATCCGACAGGATGAGCTAGAGGCGTGCGACGAAGCATCACCTACTAGACACATCGATACAATAAAAAACGTTGGGATTAGACACGGCTTAGATGGTAATGAGCGTCGTCGTACGTTCGATCGCAGGGATGTTGCGTACGACGTCTGTCATGAACTTGCGCAACTCATCGGTCGAATCGACCTCGATCTTCAAGACGATGTCATACTCGCCGTACACGATAAAGGAGTCCGTGACCCCGTCATACTGGGACAGCTTATCCAGCGTTTCCTTCTCGGTTCCCGAGGAAACGACACACAAAACATATGCTACCGTCATGTTACCCCCCTACATACATCGTTTTCTAACCATATATATCTTTTTGTGCACCAGTTCGTTGCCGGCACTCGTATGCGCTACAGGCCCCAGCTGCGAGGGAGCGTGTGCTTGAACACGAGCGAGGATGACGAAAAAGAGTTAATAGATGGGGCAGAAACAACTCTATGCAATGGCCCTATCGCATGGAGATCAACGTCGTGTCCGCGCTGGTGGTGGTGCAGATCCTTTCACTTGCCTGCGCGCTCATGATCACACCTGCAGATCCCACTACGGTGGAGGGTGGCGCCGGCATTGGGGCCAGCGTGTTGTTCTTCGTGCTCATACTGATCACGTCAGGGGTGCTCATACTCATCATCAAGAGGGGACTTTCGCGTTACCTGTACAGGATAACGGAATACATCGCCCTTTTCTTCATACCGCTCTTCATGGTGGCCTCGATAACAGGATTGCTTATCGCGGGACTGGGTGCTGGAGGCGTGTGCGTGGCGATTCGTACGTTCATACGACGACGAGAGGCTACCATCGCCCTGTCGTTCGTGCTCGCGGTAAGTATCGCGACCATCCTCGGCATCACGTTCAGTCCTGTGCCGATCATCATCCTGCTCGCACTGCTCTCGCTCTATGACTTCATAGCAGTGAAGAAGACAAAGCACATGCTCGTGCTTGCAGAGGACGTGATAAAGCGCAAGGGACCGCAGATACTCACGTTCGAAAGCGGCAAGGAGAAGATAATGATCGGCCTTGCGGACCTCATCTTTCCGAGTGCGCTGTTCGTCTCGGCCTATCTCGACTCCACGGCGGCCATCGCCGCCCTCACTGGCATCGGTTCTGTTGCCGGCATGATACTCCTTCTCAATAGCCCCATGGATGAGGGCATGCCGGCCATCCCCTTCGTCTCGCTTGGCGGAGTCGGCTACATTGTAGGCGTGCTGCTCCTATGAACCGAACATGTGCTCGTGCGAACGCACCGCCTTCTCAAAGACGTCGAGTGCGATCTGGCATTCCTCTTCAGAGACGACAAGAGGAGGACAAAGCCGCACAGTGCTCCTGCCGCAGGGGAGAAGTGCTATGCCGTTCTTGAAACAGTGTTCGATCACGGCCTTTGATATGAGCGGTGCCGCCGTACGCTTATCGTCGCTGATGAACTCCACGCCTATCATGAGGCCCTTGCCCCTGACCTCCCCAATGATGTTGTATTGCTCCTCCATCTCGTGCAGCCGTGCCATCATCTTCTCGCCCATGACCCGTGAGTTCTCTATGAGGCCGTCCTCGAGCAAGGAGATCGTCATGAGCCCTGCGCGGCAGCTGACGGGATTGGCGCCAAACGTAGAAGCGTGCGCGCCCTTGTGCCATGACATGATCGATGACGACGCGGTGCACGCCCCGAGAGGCATTCCCGATGC
>DSAJ01000082.1 GCA_011372835.1 Methanomicrobia archaeon
CAACATGGCGGTGTTCGAGGCAACGCACGGCTCGGCGCCAAAGTATGCGGGCACGAACAAGGCCAATCCCACGGCACTCATCCTCAGCGGCGTGCTCATGCTGCGCCACATCGGCGAGCGCGAGGCGGCCGACAGGCTCGAGGGGGCCATCGCGAGCGTCATCAGGGAGAAAAAGGACGTGACCTTTGACCTCAAGGAGGACCGAAACGACCCCACGGCGGTGGGGACGAGCGAGATGGCAGACGCGATCATCCGCACCATGGAGGCGATATGATGGACTCACTAGAAGATTTGTATGAATTGGTAGAATTTAACGACAACATCACCCAGGACCTGTATGCGAAGTACAACGTCAAGCGAGGCCTCCGCAATCCGGACGGAAGCGGCGTGCTCGTGGGGCTCACCAACATCTCGGCTGTGTTTGGGTTTACGAAAAAGGACGAGGACGTCGTCCCCATCGATGGTGAGCTCTACTACCGCGGATTTTCCATCAAGGACCTCGTGAAGGGATTCCAGGACGAAGGCCGACATGGCTTCGATGAGAGCGCGTTCCTCGTGCTCTTCGGCAAGCTGCCCACACAGGAGGAGCTCGACCTCTACACGCAGCGGCTCAAGGCGCTGCGCCCGCTCTATCCGGGGTTCAACGAGACGGTGATTTTGCGCTACAACTGCAAGAACATCATGAACATGCTCGGCAGGAGCGTGCTCGCCCTCTACACGTTCGACAACGACCCGGAAAGCATCACCACGAGAAATCTCATGCACCAGTCGATCAACCTCATCGCGAAGTTCCCGACGATCGTTGCCTACTCGTATCACGCCATGCGCCACAAGTTCTACGACGACAGCCTCGTCGTCCACCATCCACGCGACGACCTGACGACTGTTGAGAACTTCCTTTACATGCTGCGAAAGTCAGGCGACTTCACGAAGCTCGAGGCCGACACGCTCGACCTTGCGCTCATGCTCCACATCGACCACGGCGGCGGCAACAACTCGACGTTCACCACCCACGTGGTGAGCTCGAGCGGCACCGACACATACTCGGCGATCACCGCGGCGATAGGGTCGCTCAAAGGACCGCTCCACGGCGGTGCCAACAGGTCGGTCACCGACATGATGGACGACTTCAAGGAGAAGGTCACCGACTGGTCCGACGAGGGCGAGATCGAGGACCACCTCAGAAAGGTCCTCACCAAGAAGGCGTTTGACAAGTCGGGCAAGGTCTACGGGCTCGGCCATGCGGTCTACACGAAGTCGGACCCGCGTGCCGTGATCCTCAAGGACAAGGCTGCAGAGCTTGCCAAGGGCAAGGACCGCTACGAGGAGTTCAAGCTCTACGACACGATCGAGCGGCTCACGCCCGACGTCTTCGAGGACGTCAAGGGGTATCCAAAGATCATATCGCCCAACGTCGACTTCTACTCCGGATTCGTCTACGACTGCCTCGACATACCGCGCGACGTCTACACGCCGCTGTTTGCGGTGGCGCGTATCGTCGGATGGTGTGCGCACCGCATCGAGGAGATACGAAACGGCAAGAAGATCATCAGGCCGGCATACAAGAACGTCGCGTACTTCAAGAAGTACGTGCAGCTTACCGAGCGCCTTTGAGGCGCCTTTCTTTTCTTCTTCATTTTTATAACTCTCAGGCTACGCGCCGGTTAGTGTGGGGTCACAGAAAGTGGTCGAACCCTTCCCGCAGAGGCTCGCGCGTCCCGTCAATGACAAGGGCCGTTCCCTCGGATCGCGCGGTCACGCGCCCGACGATTGTAAAGTCGTCGAACTCGGCCCTGAGCGCATCGACCTCACGCTCGGGGATGGTGAAGACGAGCTCGAAGTCCTCGCCGCCATAGAGGGCGTAGTCGTAGGCGGATTCATGCAGCGCCTCGGCCGCCGTGACGGCGGCTGGTGCGAGCGGTATCATGCCACGGTAGATAACGGCGCCCGTGTCGCTTTGCTCGCAGATGTGGGCCACCTCGCTTGCGAGCCCGTCGCTGACATCGATCATGGCGTGGGCGTGGGCGGCGATGACGTGTGCCTCCTCCCATGTACGCGCCCTTGGTTCGAGATGACCGCTCCGGTCGCCCCCGGTGCCTGACATCAGCATCCTCAGGCCCCCCATGCTCTTGCCGAGCGTACCGGTGACGCAGATCAGGTCGCCCTCCCTGGCCATGGCCCTCGTGCGCAGGAGAGTGCGCTTCACCTCTCCGATGAGCGTGAGATTCAAAACAAGGTTGTCACCGCGCGTCGTGTCGCCGCCGATGATCGAGAGGCCGTGCCTGCGCGCCGATGCGTAGATGCCTTCATAGAGCCTGTCGAAAAACGAGAGCGTGGTCTGTGCAGGAAGCGACATCGAGATGATGCCGTGGCGTGGCGCGCCGCCCATCGAGACGATGTCAGAAACGTTGGACTCGACGAGCTTGCCGCCTACCTGCTCGGGCGTGTACCATACGCGCGAAAAGTGGTCATCCTCGACCATCATATCCGCGGTGACCAGGAGATAGGTGTCATCATCCTTATAAATGACGGCGCAGTCGTCCCCGACGCCTATGATGACATCGGGGTCGGTAATCTGCTGCGATTCGGTCAGCCGTTTGATCAGGGCGAACTCCCCACCGATGTCGCCGACCCGGGCATCTTCTTCTTCACGCTTTTTGGCCGTCATGTGACTCACCCCCTTATC
>DSAJ01000168.1 GCA_011372835.1 Methanomicrobia archaeon
CATCGAATCCTCCGCATAGACGACGCCAGGAAGGCTGCGTGCATACTCGGCCACGGAGGGCACGTCGACGTACCTGCCGATGTTCTTGCCGCAGTGGCACACGAAAACGCCCACGCGAGGCGACTCGTCCGGGGCGCCCGGCAGTTCCCCCCGGTCTGGGAGCTTGATGTCGCCAGCCATCTCGTATCCCTTTGCAACGGGGCCTATCGACTGGGACACGCAGTCGGTGATGTCGTTTGGTCCTTGACATGCGCCGATGACATAGACGCCATCGGCATCGGTATCAATGGGCTTTGAGATGTCTGCGGGCGGCGTGAAGAATCCATACTCGTTGATGGAGACGCCGAATAATCTGGATAGCTCGTGCGTGTCCTCGGTGGGCACGAGCGCTGTGTTGAGGACGACCATGTCAAAGGTCTCCTCGCGCACCTCCTGCGTTTCAGTGTCCTCGTAGCGGACGAGGAGGTCGTCATTCTCAAGCTCATGGATCTCCCCTGGCCTCGCGCGCACGAAACGAATGCGCTCCTTGGCGTTCTGGAAGAACTCCTCGTAACCCTTTCCGCTGGCACGGATGTCGATGTAGAAGATGGTGACCTCTGCATCCTCATCATGGTCGCGCACGAGCAGAGCCTCCTTGATGCCATACATGCAGCAGACCTTCGAACAGTAGCCGCGTCCCACACGATGGTCCCTGGACCCGACGCAGTTGACAAACGCCACGCGTCGTGGGTGTTTCTTGTCGCTTGCGCGCACGACCTCGCCCTCCGTGGGGCCCGATGCGGACAGCAGGCGCTCAAGCTCCATCGCCGTGATCACATTCTTGTACTTCCCGTAGCCGTACTCGGGGCGGTCGGTGGGGTCGTATGGGCGGGCGCCCGTTGCGAGCACGACGCTGCTCACATCGATCGCCACTTCCTCTGGCTGCTGCTCGAAGTCGACCGCACCCTTGTCGCAGAACTTGGCACAATTGCCGCACTTGCCTTTTGTCAGCATAAGGCAGCGAACGGCCTCGATATGAGGGACGGCGGGGATCGCCTGGTCGAAATCAAAATGGATCGCCTTGACGGTCCCGAACTTCTCCTCGTTTGGGAGGCTGATCTTCACGGGGCATTTTGCCATGCATTCCCTGCAACCCGTGCACTTGTCGAGGTCAACGTAGCGCGGGCGTTTGTTGAGCGTGAGCGTGTACCCCTTGGCATGCTTCCTGGCGCCAACGACGTCGGTGAGCGTGTGGATCTCGATGAGAGGATTGCGTGCGACGGAGAGCATGAAGGGGGAGAGTATGCATATCGAACAATCGAGCGTTGGCATGGTCTTGTCGAGGCGGGCCATGATGCCGCCGATGCTCGATGTCTTCTCTATGAGGTGGACGCGTATGCCCCTGTTGGCAAGGCTGAGCGCAGCCTGCATGCCCGATATGCCTGCGCCTATGACTGCTGCCGACTTGTTCATAACGGTCCCTCCATCCCAACGTCCTCTGGGGTTCCGCCCAGGGCAAGCCCGAGCAGCTGAGTAATATAGATGACGGGGATCTCTGAGACCCCCATAAGTTGCATGTGACAGAACGGACAAGGGGTGACGATGCAGTCCGCTCCCTTGATCGACGCGATCTTCTTACGCGCTATGTCAAGCGAGAGGTCCTTGAGCCCCGACCTCACTGCGCCGCCCGCGCCGCAGCATGAGTTCTTCTCGAGATATGGCACGCTCCTGGCGCCGGTCGTCTCGACGAGATCGTCGAAAAACGTCGGGTCCTCAAACGATGTGAAGCCCCTGTAGCGTGCCGGTTTGAGCAGATGACATCCGTAATGCACGGCCACGTTTACCGAGAGCGGCGACGTCACGCGCTTTCGTATCTCATCGAACCCGTAGTCAAAGCACAGGTGCTCGACGATATGGACGACATCGGGCACGTAGGGCAAGGTTCGCCCTATGGCCGAGAGCGAGTCGCGTACCATCCCAAGCTTACCTTCGTCCTCGCGAAGCACCATTGAAACGTCCTTGAGCGTACCGTAACACCCGTTGCAGAGAACGAGGATGTCGTTCCCCTGCGCCGCGGCAAGCGAGAGATTCCTGCCGGCGACCTTGTACCAGAGCGTCTTGTCAAACGACTTGATCACGCCCGGGGCCGGACAGCACGATGCGCCCTCCATCTCCTCGAGGCCTATGTCAAGTGCGTCACAGACGAATCGCGACGCCTTCTCGAGCTCGGGAAACCTGTTAGGTATGAGACATCCCAGGAAGAACGAGAACGTTTTACTCACCTAAGACCCCCTCCCCCTCGAGGATGCGCCTCACTTCCGCCAGCGCATCCTCGTAGGAATGGGTCGTCGGGGGCAGCCGGGGCAGACCGAGCGATGCACGCTTGTCTGCCACCTTCTCGTTGATGGGGACGGCATGTCCCGTCTTGTGAAGATACCCCAACACCTTAAGGTGGGGGGCAAGCGCCTTTCCGGCGCGGTATGCCTGTTCCCTCAGGCTGAGGATGTCATCGGTAATGTCGATGTGTCTCGGACATCGCTCCATGCAATTGTAACATGTGGTACAATACCACAACGACTCGTCGCCAAGGTCGGTCTCACCACTACAGTGGTCCTCGACGATCTTTCGCGTCCTGAATGCTACGACGCGACCTGATGGACATGCACCCGTACATGTGCCACATTTCATAC
>DSAJ01000170.1 GCA_011372835.1 Methanomicrobia archaeon
CATCAAGGACAAGTACGGTGAGTTCGGAGCTGCACCGACGACAAAGGACGAGATCGAGAAGATCTCCACCGACATCGGCGTCTACTGTCTCGAGACATACGAGAAGTACCCCACCGTGATGGAGTCACACTTCGGTGGCAGCCAGCGCGCTGCATGCATCTCGGCAGCATCCGGATGCGCGACCGCAATGGCAACAGGCTCGGCACAGGCTGGTTCAAACGCATGGTACCACTCCATGATCCTCCACAAGGAGGAGATGGGCAGACTCGGCTTCTACGGCTACGACCTGCAGGACATGTGTGGCTCGTCCAACACGTTCTCGTTCAGGTCGGACGAAGGTCTCCCGTTCGAGATGAGGGGTCCAAACTACCCCAACTACGCCATGAACGTCGGTCACATGTCGGCATACACCGGTATCGCGACTGCGCCACACGCCGCCCGCGGCGATGCATGGACGCTCTCGCCGATCATCAAGGTGGCATTCGCCGACAAGCACCTGAACTTCGACTTCGGGAACGTCACCGACTGCTACGGCAAGGGTTGCATGAAGGAGTTCATGCCCGCCGGCGAGCGAGATGCGATCATACCGTAATCTTGCATCTCTTTTTTTCTTTCCCTTTTTCTTTCCCTTTTCCGAACCAATGCTTTTATATATCCTTATCATGTTATCATCAATGGTATCCATTATGATGGGGGTGACCAGATGCGATATCGTTCATTGATTCTCTTATTCATTATACTCACTTCACTTACGACGATGCCACTAATGGCGGCAGCCGACGAACCCGAGCTCGAAAGGGATTTTTTCATAGACGCGGAAACGGGCATTCCCAATTGCAAGATCGTCGTCGGTGCCAAGGCGGCGGTATCAGATGTCATCTCGGCATCATGGATAGCGACACAAATAGGGTCGATGGCCTATTATACGGTAAAGGAGGCATCCGTCACTGAGACTTCTGTGACGTATGACTCGCTCGGTACGCTTTACAATGCCGTCGACGTGCCTGACGATGTACCGATGATACCCGACCTGGGTTCGTATGACCCTGCAAGCAGCCCCTCATCGATATCGGTGATACCCTACTCATGCACCAAATCACCATCATGGAACTACGACGCGTACATCGATGCCCGGACAACGTTTTCAGAAGGGCAGAACTGGTTGGTCGATACGGGATTCTCATTTGAGGCTCTTGCCATTGACCTCTCATTTGCGATACCGACGCCTGAAGCGTCTTCACCCTTTGCACCTGATGCGTCCCAGACGTATCGTCCCAAGGATGATGATGAACGCATATATCCTGCCGTGTTCCCACGCAGCTACTGGGGCGCCGAGATCGGCGGCACGTCATACGATCCTCGAGGAGGTGCTGTATACCGGGTGATGATCTACGGTCTTGCAGACCCACTTGATACCACCACGATATCCGCGCGTTCGACCGCATCGCATATGCGAGATCCCATTTACTCGAAAAACACCCACGAGCTCTACTATGAGGAGGGAAAGGTATACTTCCTTGGACAGGAGTATCCTGCGTTGAGCATCGGGACCGATGGAGAGGGATACGACTACATGCTCTACGGCACACCCCACCGGAACTCGATAGAGGCGCGGGAGGGAACGGCCTACGTGACACAGACGGGATGGACGGTCGAATTCACATCGATAAATATCTATGACTCGACGGTAAGCATCACGGTCACAAACGATGAGGGTAGCTCAAAGGACATCGTCGTCGGCGAGGGCGAGTCGTTTGCCTTTACGAATGAGGTCGTGCCGGGTGTTTCTTCCCCCATCATAGCGATATCCGTCTCATCGCTGGCCATACGCTCTTCAAAGGTCGCGACATGCTCCATCTACTCGCTCTCCGGCGTCGGTGCCATGAGGGAGACGGTCTATGAGCTCGATGAGCCGTATACGGTCAGCTCAGACCATGCGTGGTATCTTGACATCATGCCTTTGAACGGAACACAACGACCCGACGTTGACAATGACCCAGAACTCTACCGAACAGGCAATCC
Organism: Methanomicrobia archaeon; assembly: GCA_011372835.1. GTDB lineage: Archaea > Methanobacteriota_B > Thermococci > Methanofastidiosales > NM3 > NM3. The sequence goes on from DSAJ01000170.1 coordinate 2,023, forward strand.
AAGCTATAATGCGTCTGATTCGCTATCGGCCTATGCTCCCACGGCGGATAAGCCCTCGTGTGTGCCCTATCTCGAGCTATGGCTTGCCACACCTGTCGTCGCGGACGATTCCGGATCGATCTCCGTGCCACTCGTTTCTACGGACGGAACGCATTACGCCACCATGGAGGTAACTGACGATGATACCTCTGACGCCATGATATCGGGTCATATACGCTTCACGCGCAAGAACTTCCAGGAGACAACAACGGTGCAGCGAGTCGACATAGAACCACAAGAACTGGCGATCAAGGACACTGAGATAACTTCGGACATGAAAAGCGAATACAATCTCATCCTCATCGGGGGGCCTGTCGCAAACAAGGTGGTGCAGGAGATCATAGCCCTCGGACAGACGAGCTTTGAAACCTGGGCCACGTCGGTCGGGGAGTTCCAATATTACTCAGATGTCTTCGTCAAGGGCAAGGATGTCATTATCGTCGCGGGAAAGGATCGTGAAGCCACCCATGATGCGGCGAGGTCTTTTTTGAATTCATTATCTTCACTGCAATCCAGTATTCAGTGAATGGAATTGATTTTTTTAAAATTTATGCATGATATTATTTAATTGAACCATTACACGCATTATGGA
>DSAJ01000124.1 GCA_011372835.1 Methanomicrobia archaeon
AGTTGAACGTGCCCCGAAGCGCCGCGATGTCAGTGCCCACGACCTCGATGCGTAGCCGATCGCCATTGATAGAGATGTGTGAGCGTGTCTTCTTGTAGGGCACCGAAGCGATCTCAGGAAGGAGCGCCTCGTAGAAATGCTTTGCCTCGCTGTCATGAAGGTCAATTGTCATCCGCATGGTGTCTCACCCGTATGGCGGGGCCGACCTCGTCGTCCGATATGTCCCGCCGGAAAAAATGGATCCAGCACGAACTGTCGTCTGAAGACAGTGTGATGGCCACATCACTTTGTGCATCCGAGATGCATCCGAATACCTCGGCCAGCTTCGGCTCAAGACCGGTGTCCCCCGAGACCGCTACCGGCACGTCCTCTGGATAGGGCCGCACATGCACCTTGAGGCCCATGTCCTTTCTCGTCTTCACCGATATAGGGAGAATATGGCGCCATTCGAGTGGATTGGCAGGATCGAGCACCAGGAGCGAGGAGGGGTTGCCATCCTTGTTCTCGATGATGATGATCCTTTCATGGCCATTGTGCAATGCCTGGGAACACAGCTCCCGTACGCTTTTCTTTCCACGTACGACATATTCGGAAAGTGGGAAGACGGAGGCCAGCTCCCGGCAAAACGTCCGGGTGCGCTGGCTCGTTCTTCGAGAAGTAGTGAAGAGCATCACTCGCAACCGACACGCTTGGCCTCTTTCGGCCGCATCTTCACGAGGATACGACCACCGCAAAATGGACATTTGATGCCTTGTACGTTGTCGAGGTCGTTCATGCTCAGCTCTGCCTTGCATTCCTTGTTGATGCACTTGTAGACCTTGAGGTCTCGCTCTCCTTCTTCGTTCATTCTTTCTCTCCCTCTGAAGCAAGGCCGGTGATCACCCTTCGTGCCGTCCTGCCCGAGGGGGTCTGAGACACGTAGGCCCCGCCGGCGAACTTTGCTCCACACTTCCGGCACGCCCATATGGCGGTGCCCTGTCGTCGGACCGCCTTCCTTCCGCAGGAGGGACAGACGTGATCCTGATTCATCCTCTTCTCAATGGCATCGACCCTCTTGCGGGTCTTCCTGCCGTACCTGCTTCCGAAACGTCCAATGCCCTGTGCCATATCACTCACTCTCACTGATTGCTTTTTGTATCTTCTCGCGGTTTTTCTGACCCTCTCGTTTGGAGATGGCTACAGCTTCCATAATCTCCTCTAATTTAAAGCTTCCGGCCATTCCCTTCTGCATGGCAACGACGTTGCCCTCCTCGTCGGTGGTGACGGTGATGCGCGAATCGAGCACCATCTCCTCGTCCATCTGGGGGTCGAGAATGATGCTGTTTCCGATCTTTGCCATCGTGCACGGCACCGGCGTCTTGTTGACGGGCAGCGGGACGAACTCCTCGGTGGGATTGCCCTCCTCGTCGTAGACGCGCATCTTCGCGGTGAGAAGCGCCGTTATCGCAGCGATGCCGCACGCATCGATGAGGTTGCCGTCCTGGTCGAGGATCTGGATGTCGACGAAGACGATCATGACCTTCTCGCCGGGGATGATGCAGAGCTTGTCGGTGTCAATAGCATTGGATTCGCGAATACCGCGGTCGACGACGCGTGCGAGTTCTATGGCATCCTCACCGGGCGGTCCCGCCTCGAAGTCGGGTGACGCCATGGGGGCAAACTCAGCAGACGTCGTCATGACGCCCTGATTGGGGATGTCCGGGAACGGCGTGCCAACATCATACTTGACGCCAACGATGACCTTCGTGTCGCCAATCTCGACATAGGCAGAGCCTTCTGCTTTCAAGAGGTAGTTCGGGATGATCTTGATGTCGCGGTACTGATCGAAGTTCCGTCCGTCAGCCCTCTTGCCCTCTGCCGCGAGGTCGACGATATACTGTCGCTTGATGTTTGCGATTGATTCCAACATTTTAACCACCATACTTGACCTTCAAGGCCTTCTTTTGCATTTCGTAGATCGTCTTGCATCCGCTCATCGCCAGCTTCAGCGCCTCCTCAACCTCGTCCTCGGTGAGAATGCCGTCCATCTGAAGGAGCGTCACATCGTCACTGCGTGGCATGATGGCAATGGGGACGTCAGCTTGACCCGAGTTGTCCTCCTCCTTACAAAGGTCGAGCACAATCTCGTCATTGCTCTTTCCGGCAGCGCATGAGGCAACGAGGTCGCGCATGGGGATGCCTGCGTCGACGAGGGCGAGCGTTGCAGCGGTGATGCCAGCGCAGCGCGTTCCCGCATCCGCCTGCATGATCTCGATCGCTATCTCGATCATCGAGTTCGGGTAGTCCTCCACGAGGATGGCGGGTTCCAGTGCGCCCGAGGTGACCTTTCCTATCTCGATCGATCTCCTGTCCGGCCCGGGACGCTTGCGGTCCTCGACCGAAAAGGGAGTCATGTTGTACTTACACCGCAGGATAGCCTTGTCATTTCGTGCAAGGAATCGCGGAATGACCTCCTTTGGCCCGTACACGGAGGCAAATACCTTGTTGTTGCCCCATTCGACGTATGATGAGCCGTCGGCACGCTTCAATACGCCGACTTCCATGTGCACGTCTCTTAATTCATCATTTTTTCTTCCATCACAACGTTCCATTCGTTATCACCTATGATTTTGATATCTCTTCGCGTTCCGACTCGAGGAACTCCTTTATCC
>DSAJ01000120.1 GCA_011372835.1 Methanomicrobia archaeon
ATCCTGTTAACCCGCATGAAAAGAAGGTCGGGGGAATAAAGGCATATCCCACAGTCAGTGACATCGAAGGTCCCGTCGACCTGGCGCTCATCGCCATCCCGTCCGCTGGTGTGCGCAACGTCCTGGAACACTGTGGAGAGAAGGGGGTCCTGAGTGCGGTCGTGATCACTGCCGGATACTCGGAGATCGGAAATAGGGGGCCGGAACAGGACATCGTCGACGTGGCAAAATCATACGGCATACGTCTCATCGGGCCAAACACGGTAGGCATTGCCAACAACGACAACGCACTCAACGCAACGTTTCTGATGGACTCGAAACAGGGCCATATCGCCTTTCTTTCGCAAAGCGGCGCACTGGGCGCCGCCATCATATACAAAACGGTATACGAACATCTTGGATTCTCAAAGTTCGTCTCTCTCGGCAACATGGCAGATATCGATTTCTGCGATATGCTTAACTATCTCGAACATGACGACGCCACCAAGAGCGTCGCGCTCTACATGGAGGGAGTAAGGGATGGAAAGTCGTTTATCGAGAGTGCGCGAAGATGTTCCTTGAAAAAACCAGTCATCGCCCTCAAGTCTGGCATCTCGGGTGCAGGTGCGCGCGCCACCGCGTCGCACACGGGATCCCTCGCTGGCAACGATCGGATTTATGATGCTGCGTTTGAGCAGGCTGGCGTCATACGGGCGCCCAACATCGACAGGCTCCTTGATGCCGCCAAGGTGTTCTCCCAGCCATGCATGAATGGCAACAACGTCGCCATCATCACAAATGCCGGAGGTCCGGGCATCCTGGCGGCAGATGAATGCGAGCGTGTGGGCCTCGCGGTCGGTCAGCTCTCTCAAGCGCTGCAAGAAAATCTTCGTGCGCTTCTTCCTTCCTACGCATCTGTCAATAATCCCATCGACACCATAGCACAGGCGGGGCACCGCGAGTACTTCGAATCTATCAAGGCATTGCAGAATGACAAGAGCATCGACGCCATACTTGCCATCATCGTCGTCCCCACATTCACCAACATAGGCATGAACACCCATGCCAGGGCGCTCATCGAAGGGTGGGATGCATCAACACCGCTTGTCACATGTTTCATGTCGGGGGAGGTCGCCGAAACATCGATGAGGCTTGTGGATGCACATGGCATTCCCAGCTACCCCACCCCCGAACGTGCCGCTTGGGCACTGGGCGCACTATGGAAGCATTCGAGGTGGTGCAATGAACATTGAGGTAATGACGCGCATTTATCCCACTGAGGACGAGGGGAAGGTAGTGGATGCATTGCGTTCGCTTTTTCCGGCCATAGAGTTCGAACGTGAGGGGCCGCTGATACGTGGAAAAAGCACGGATGTCACCGACCTTTCGACATTGCGCGATAAGATCGATCGCCAGGAGATACGCGACACCGCCCGTACGGTGGTAAGGCGATGCAGGCGTGGGCAGGCCGTCACGCTCTACTTGAACAAGCAGGTTGCAACGGCCGGACGCGTCAACTTCTCGGAGGAAAGCCCACTCGGTCCAATTACTCTGAGGATTACCGGGGATATCAATCAATTGAATGATTACCTGGCCCCGAGCACCCTTGAATGATGCAGTTGAATGATATTTGAACAATAATTTTAAATTAATAGTTTCTTTCTTTTGAAATGATAAATATTATTTACCGAAAGCTTTATATAACATATATTTTTAATTATAATTAAATTTAAAAGCTATTAGCTCATATCATTGATTATGAGGAACGGAGGGATATTATGGCACTACCTATAGCCACAATCGAGAAGATAATCAGAAAGGCCGGAGCATATCGCGTTAGCAAGGGAGCCGCAAAGGAGCTCTCTGAGTTCTTGGAGGATTGGGGGGTTGAGATCGCCCAGGAGGCCATGAGGCTAGCAGAGCATGCCGGCAGGAAGACGGTAAAATCAGAGGATATAGAATTAGCTATCAAGCGTCTCTGATCACACATCCATCTTTTTATTTTTTCCATCTTTTTTCAAATAGATCTCTACGAAATCTCGCAATCCAGTTGTGAGCAACTTTTTTCCCAGGATTTCCTGCACCTGGAATATACCTGCATTGTCGGTCAGCGTCACCTCGATGCGTAACGGTTTTTCTCCCTTGCATATATGAACGTTATTGATCGCCATCGCCGACGCGGAATGGATGTCGATGCGCCCTCGTTCATAAGGAATGCGTCCACGCCCTTCCTCCATGTCGGTGCCGTCGGCCAGCGACACGATGCCCGCCTCGGTGGTGAGGCACCGCGCGGTCTCGTCATGGGCGAATATCGCATGGAGCACCTCGGACATGATGGGTACGTGATCTTCATAGTACTTGGGCAGGAGTTCATGGAGTAAGGGGATGGCAAGCGAAACGCTGTGCACGTTATGATAATCCCGGTGGACCATGTTGCCGATGTCGTGCAGGAACGAAGATGCAATGATGACGATCATGCTGTCTTCCTCGCCCAATTCAAGGTCTTTTACCACCGAGAGCGGCACTGCGTGTTTGAGGATCTCAAAGATGCGCAGGGCCACCTGGGGTTTGGTGATCAGCAGCCGTTCCACATCGTCGCGGCCCATCACCCAAAGCTCGCACTCTTCGACGGCTTCGGCAAAGTTGTTGTGCATCCCCTGGCCGATGA
>DSAJ01000188.1 GCA_011372835.1 Methanomicrobia archaeon
ATATATACTAATGGTTTTTTCACGAGCGACAACATGACCGAGCCAGAGACGAAAAGAATATAACGTCAATGCGCAAGCAAAAATGGGGAACGATACCATGGTACTTCATGAGACGACGGATATGGGATTTAGCGTCTTTCAAGAGGAACGGGAACGCATCGTCACCGTTCGCGACGCTCTCGTCATTAATCTCGAGCTCGAGGACGAGAAGATATCGATGATAGCTGAGGTCGTGTTCTATGATGAGCTGCTCAAGCTCTACAAACGCTATTATGATGAATTTTTCGTGAACTACACAAAGATCAAGGAAGGGCACCTCTACGACATGGACAAGAACAGGTATCAGCGTCTCAGGCGCCTGCTGATACGAAAGTACGACGAGGTGCTCACGAACCTCGATGTCGAGATGACCGACAAGGAGCGCCTCATCAACGATCATATCTTCGAACGTGCCATGATGGGTCTTGAGATCCTCTACCATGGCAAAGACGTCGTGGCCGCCTACGAGGATGCCCTCGAGAAAGGCGCCAGGCATGCTAGGAAGACGGAATGAAGTAGACGCCCCGTGTCCCCCTTTTAGAGGTGACGTGACCCTCCTGTATGAGTACCTCGAGATATTTGTGAATCTCGTTTTCATGCAACCCAAGCATGTCTGCCAGGTCCCTGGCCGTGCAAGGCCTGCGCTTCAACGTCTGCATGATGCGCGACTCCGCCTCTGGCGTGTAGCTTTTGATGTGCCTTCGCGAGACGTATGCATGGATGGGGTCGCCGATGCCGAGGATATGTGCCACTTCCCGTAGCCGCGCCTCGCTGACCCCCTCGACCCATTCCTCGCTGCCGGGTCGGTCAAGCGAATTGAGCTGCACCATATCGGGGCTCATCTCAGAGATGGCCCCGGCAAGCGCATCGAGCTCTTCAGGCGTGTCGTTGACACCGGGCACGATGAACACCTCGAGCCAGACCTCGCCCTCATGCTCCCTGCACAGTGCGGTTAGACCCTTCTTGACATCGTCGAGGACCAGCGATGGATGAGGGCGGTTGATCGTGGAGAACGCCTGTAGGGTGGCGGCATCGAGTGAGGGAAGGATAACGTCAACACCGCGCACCTCCCGGCGGATCGCCTTGTCGGAAAAAAGCGTGCCGTTGGTGAGGAGGGCGAGCCGGAAGTCAGGATGTGCTTCCTTGAGGTGAGCGACGATGCGTCCAATGCCACTGTGAAGCAGTGATTCTCCCGCACCAGAGAACGTGATGAAGTCGAGGGAAGGCGATGTTGAGAGGTAGCCGTCGAGCTCATCGATGACCGTGTCCGTTGGCACGTACTCCTTACGCGTGATTGTGAGGTCCGTCGTAGGGCCACACTCGCAGTAGACGCAGTCGAGCGTGCATGTCTTGTAGGGCACGAGGTCGACCCCAAGCGATGCTCCGAGCCTCCGCGAGGGCACAGGGCCGAAAAGATACGTATATTGCATGAGAACGTATCACAACGTACTCATACTTAATTGTGATGCAGAGCATGCCCATAGTCTCACTCGCCGGGGTGAAGAGACCGATCCTTACCCAAAGATTTAAATATGCTATAGAAGTGGTAATTTTCATGGATAAGAAGCAAAATCCATCAGCACATCGCTTTACAAGCGTGGATTTTAGCTTTGGCTCCTTTTCGTATACCTTTTATTGATGCATGCACGGCACACGGCACAATGCCCTGTCCTGGCGCATCGCATGAGTTTTGGAGGATTGCACAATGCCAACCGGACGTAACGATGATACAAGGGGGGACCGCCTTTATCGGCGGTGTCTTTTCGCTTGATGGTAGGTACCACCAGGCCCCCGCCCAACACACCCCCGTAGGGACATATCAATGGGCACACACACCCAGAGAGGCATGCGGCCAACGACGTTTTTCTTATAATGCCGCATCGTTTCATGACACGCGCATCCACACTCTTGGTATCGGGACTGCTCCCGTTCGGCCAGACAAACGCAGTGATGTCCACACGCCGCATGGTTGCACACCATTATTAACCAAAAAGTACAAGGTGGTAGTATGAAAGAGATAATCGTAGACACGGACGATGAAGAACTGAGAAAGGAGGCGCGGTTCCTGGGTCTTGGACTCAGGGAAGAGATTGGCGACCTCGTCGAGGCGACGATAACGACCAAAGAGGATGAACAGCGTCTCATCGAGACGGCCGATGCCTCTCCCGCTCTCCTGATCACGTTCGCCGACCAGGAGATCATACCGCTTGAGAACCTCATAGCGCAGCTGCGGGGAAGGACCAAGCTCTACGTCCAGGTACGTACTGCCGAGAAGGCGCGTGAGGTCCTTGAAACACTCGAGCTCGGCGCCGACGGCGTGGTCCTCACCACCAACGACATGGCAACGGTCACGCGCACGATCGAGCTCGTCAGCGCGGGCGGGGAGCTAGATCTCGAGGAGGCTCGCGTCACCGTCGTGCGCGACCTTGGCATGGGCGCACGGGTCTGCGTCGACACATGCGACATGATGCGCAGAGGCATGGGCATGCTCGTCGGAACGTCGTCGCAGGGCATGCTGCTCATACAGGCGGAGGTCGAGAGCAATCCCTTCGTCTCGCCGCGACCCTTCAGGGTCAACGCCGGCGC
>DSAJ01000004.1 GCA_011372835.1 Methanomicrobia archaeon
AAATAAATATTGAAAAGAATAAATATAAATAAAATAAAAGCGTATGTATAGCCATGGTTGAAAAAAAGGCTGGCACATGGCACATCATGGCCGCGATGCTTGCAACATTGCTCTTCCTTTCACCATTCGCACAGCTGCACGCAGACCCCGTGCTCACATACTCTGACACCTATTCTGTCGTAGACGACACGATCGTGCTTGAACTCTACAATCATGGGTACCTCGTGACAGCAACGGTGACCGTGCACTACTCGTACCAGTGCGAACCGGTACCAGAGTACCACGTGAGCAGCGTCACCGACACGTTCGATGTCGAGGGCCCTTTTCAACTCGCCGTGCCCGTGAGCGACCCTGCGAATCCCGCGCTTTGCTGGTCGGGGCCGGCCGTGGACGAAGTGGAGATAGACATCATCTCATACGAGATACCCGATGAGACGCCAAACGAGCCGCCCGTGACCACGATAACGGCCACGATCCCCGAGAGCGGATACGTGCCCCTTCAGGTGATGTTCCAGGCGACGATCGAGGACGACGACACTGGACTCACATGGCGCTGGGACTTCGACGACGGGACCACTGTCTCCGGAGAGGGTCCACAGAGCCTGGTCTTCCACACATACCAGTCCTCCGGCCCGTACCTCGTCTTCTTCACCGCATGGGACGATAAAAACGCTTCCTCCTATGCCTTTGTCAAGGTCAACGTCTACGACCCGAGAGGAGAGATCACAGGTGACATCATCGTTGGCGGGACGCTCATGGCGGGCAGCGCCGTCACGTTCAACGCTTCTGCCCTGTTCGACCATGAAGAACCCATAGCCAGCTACAGCTGGGCGTTTGGCGACGGGACATCAGCAAGTGGTATATACGTCGAGCATGCATATGACGATGCGGGCGACTATGACGTCACGCTCTCCATGCACTACAACGATACGTCGGTGCGCACCGTGTCAACGAACGTCTCAATCATCGAAAACGCGCCGCCGACGGCATCGTTTGAGATTGAGGGCATGAAAAAGGTTGACGAGCCGCTCGTCTACGATGCATCCGCGTCGACAGACCCCGAGGGCATGCCCCTCTCGTACCACTGGGACTTTGGCGACGGGACAACGGCATCGGGTGTGACCTCGACGCACGCATACGAGCTGCCCGGCACCTATACCGTCACGCTGGCGGTAAGCGACGGCCACAACATGGTCAACATGACGAGGACGGCGGAGGTGAGTGTCAACTCCGCGCCTGTCGCCTCGTTCGAGACGAGCGGTGCCACCGAGGTCGATTCAAAGATCACATTCGATGGAACAACGTCCCATGACCCGGACGGCGATGCGCTCAGCTACCATTGGGACTTTGGCGATGGGACGAAAAAGGAGGGCGCTGTGGTGACCTATGCGTACGAGGTGCCGGACACGTACACCGTCACGCTCGAGGTCAGCGATTCCCTCCTCACGTCATCGACGGAACGGACGATGACCATCTGTGAGGCGGGAATGCCGATATGGATCTATATCATCCCGCTCCTGGCGGTCGGGGCCCTCGTTGCAGTGATGCTATGGAGGCGCCAGCAGAGATTGTTTGACACCATAACGCTCACAAAGAAGGAGAGGTAAGGAAAATGGAGGAACGAACACTTGCATCCCTTCACAAGGAGGGAAAGGTGACGTTCTCGTTCAAGGGTACCGGCGAACCATCGGGCAACATCGGGACCATCGCGATCCGGAACGAATCGGACGAGGACCTTACCGTGGTCATCCCTGCAGGGACGTTGATATCCCCCGCGGATACGTCCGTTCAGAGGATGATGATCGGAACGGGCACGACGGTGCCCCTACGACGCGATGAGCAACGGGACGTGCCCATCGAGGATGGATTTTGTGCCGACGACTACACGAAACCCCCGCCCCGCGATGTGGACATCACATCGCTAAACGGTTCGATACAGGACCCGACGCCGCTTGCGAAGATGATCGATACGGTAGAGCGAAACCTTGGACGCGGCGCTTACAAGGCAACGAAGCTCATGAACGCGAAAAAGGCGCGTGAGACGCTCATACAGTGGTCGATATGGCGCCATATCAATCCTGCCACGTTCAACAAGGACACGGCAAAGCGTATCATCACACGGCAGTTCGAGGCACGCGGCAGCGCGCCGAAGGACGAGGCCGTCGACGCGGGCATCGACATGCTCTTCGAGGACATCGCGCTCACCGTGAAGGAGGCGCCGTCGGTGGGGGCTGCACCCGCTCCCGCGCCGTCGCGACCGCCATGCGCATGCCGCGGCAAAGTGAGGACCGATGAACGCTCAAGCGACCCGGACGTGAAGATATCGCGCCATTACAAGGATGCCGATGAACGTGCACGATTGAGAAGGGACATGATCGACCAATTGGGCGAGGGCCATGCCGGTATCACGCCCGCCACCGTCGCAGCATACTCCCAGGGCGGTGCGGCAGTGGGGACCTACGGCGATGCACGGGCGGCATACCTTTTCCTCGACAGGCCCGGCAGCTTCTGGAACAGCGAATGGCTGGGGGAGACGGAAGAGCTCAACTGTGACGCGAACGGGAACACGACCGTCGACATCACGGTTGCCCACGAGGATCGGGAGGGATGCAGGTATGAGA
>DSAJ01000156.1 GCA_011372835.1 Methanomicrobia archaeon
CTTTATTTCAATAATAAGGTATATATATCTTCAAAAAATTGAAAATAACGTTTTATTTCTTATCTTTTGAAGCGTCCATCATCATTCAAGCAGTGCAGAAAAAAAATGAACGTATGTATAAATGGTTATATATAACGAAGAGATATATATGGTGGAGGCATTCTATGAAAAAAACGCTAGCTATAGCCATTATCGCAATGATGGCCCTGACGCTCTGCACGGGCGCAGTCATCTCCGATGTCCAGTGCGACGAGGAATACAATGATCATAGCAACGAGATGCGCCCTGGCCCGGGAGAACCGCCGGAGGATGGCATGTCGCGTGAAGAACCACGTACAAGAAATAAGGATTCATAAAGGTCTATCGTGATCGTCGTCACGCATCTGTGACCGCCCTCAAACACAACTGACAGGGGGACCATGATTCGTTTTTTCTCCCCGTATTCTTCTTTTAATGGTGCCAGGAGGTGAAAAAACGTACAAAAGGCGACTATGGTTTCTATAAAGTGTTCATTATGCATTCACTCTTTATAGTATATATTAATAAACGTGTGCGATAAGTAAAATATTACGCGCCCCGCGTTCGACGCCGAACGGGCAAGGGTGCATGGAGGTGTAGAAGTATGACTAAGCAAGGAGAAATTTACGTTTGTGATATTTGCGGCAATGTCGTTCAGGTCATGGAATCCGGCGGCGGCACGCTCGTATGCTGCGGCGTCAAGATGCGTCTCAGGGAGTAAGACGACTATTTTTTATTATCCATTTTCTTATTCATTTTCATAATTACACAGATTGTGGTGATATATGATGAACACTGTCGAGATCAAGAAAGGCATATACTGGGTCGGCGCCATCGACTGGAACATCCGTGATTTCCATGGGTACAAGACGCCCTATGGGACGACATACAACGCATATCTTGTCGTTGACGAGAAGATCGCCCTCATAGACACGGTCAAGCGCCCGTTCAAGGACGAGTTCCTTGCTCGCGTGAAGGAGATCGTCGACCTGGACAAGATCGATTACCTCGTGGTCAATCATGTGGAGATGGACCATTCGGGATCGTTTCCCATCGTTGCCGGCATGCTTCCAAACGCAACGATACTCGCGACCGAGGAGGGCCGCGAGGAGCTGCAGAAGCACTTTGGCACCACCAACGACATCACGGTGGTCGATGACGGCGATTCGATCTCGCTCGGATCAAAGACGCTGCAGTTCATCAAGACGCCGATGCTCCACTGGCCCGACTCGATGATGTCGTATCTCGTTGAGGACCACGTGGTGTTTTCCTCTGATGCGTTCGGCCAGCACATTGCGTCGTCCGAGCGATTCAACGACGAGGTCGACCCATCGACCCTCTATCACGTCGCAGGGGATTATTACGCAAACATCCTCTGGCTCTACAGCCCGCTCATCTCGCGCCTCATCGAGCGCGTGCAGTCGATGGGCATCGAGATCGACGTCATAGCGCCCGACCACGGCGTCATATGGCGCGACGATCCGATGCAGATCGTCACATGGTATGCCAAATGGGCATCCGGCACCGCCTCCGACCGCGTCGTCATCGCATATGACACGATGTGGAACTCGACCGAGAAGATGGCCAAGGCGATCGCCGAGGGCATACAGTCCGAGGGCGTGGCGGTCAGGCTGATGCGCCTGCGCGACACGGAGAAGAGCTATGTCATCACCGAGATGCTTGAGAGCAAGGGCGTGCTTGTCGGGTCGCCGACGCTCAACAACGGCATGTACCCACTCGTTGGAGGATTCCTCACCTACATGAAGGGGCTTCGCCCCAAGAAGAAGAAAGGTGCCGCATTCGGCTCCTATGGCTGGGGCGGCGGCGCGTGCGCCGCCATCGAGGAGATGCTCCAGGACAGCGGCATCGACGTCGTTCGCGAACCCCTCGAGCTCAAATGGGTGCCGACAAACGAGGAGCTCGCATCGTGCGAGGAGTACGGCCGCGAGTTCGCCCGCTCGCTCAAGGAGTAGCACCATATGAAAAATCCCGCGTGGAACAAGGTAGGGTCGAAGTTCGCGCACCTGACGAGCGCTCACCCCTGCTTCAATGAGAAGGCCCATTTCACGACGGCCCGTATCCACCTGCCCGTCGCCCCCAAGTGCAACATACAGTGCATGTTCTGCAGCAGGACGAAGAACAAGTGCGAGCAGCGGCCGGGCGCCTACAGCCATCTCATGCGTCCCGAGGACGCTGTTGAGAAGGTGCGCGAAACGCGCGAGACGATGCCTGAGCTCAAGGTCGTCGGCATCGCCGGTCCTGGCGAGCCCCTCTTCAACGAGGAGACGTTCGAAACGTTCGCGCGCGTCAAGGAGGCGTTTCCCGACATGCACCTTTGTGTCGCGACGAACGGGCTTCTCCTTCCCGACAAGATCGAGCAGCTCCACGACGTCGGTGTGGGAAGCATCACCGTCACGATCAACGGCATCCATCCCGAGATCGTCGCACAGGTCGTCGGACACGTCAACTACGATGGAAAGCTCCTGCGGGGGACGGAGGGGGCCCAGACACTCATATCCCATCAGCTAAAGGGCCTTGAGATGGCACGCGACCTCGAGATCCCCGTGAAGATCAACACCGTGCTCATCC
>DSAJ01000100.1 GCA_011372835.1 Methanomicrobia archaeon
ACCACGTTCCGTGCGCCCCGAATGTTTCGTTGATGTAAAACGGCCCATACGATGTGGCATCATCCACGAGAACGAGTCCGCCATCGTGTGTCGTTGCGCCAAGGTCATGCCACGTGAGCGACTCACTGTCACCGAACACGAGCTTTTCGCCATGAAAGTAGAGTTCAGAGAACGGCGTCTCGGACGCTGGTGCAGTGGCGATGGAATATGCGATGACCGCTATACCGATGAGCGATGCGGCGATGATGGCACCATATAGGGCATTGGATGAGTCGTTCATGTGATGTGCTATCATCTATTCAAGGTTTTAATATAGTTTATGCTTTTTGTCCTATATGCCCTGCGGCATAACGATCGCAGCCCTCATTGTCGTTCCACATCGCTGCACGCATGCAAGCGAATGTGTCACCGGTGAGCGACAGTTACCGGGTTCAAAAGGCAAGGACCATTCTTTTGGAACCTCAAATTCGAACGAACGCAACATCATGGAAAAGCTATAAAAAGCCGTCCTAATATCTTTACCATCTATTATTATCTGGATAAGCAGGTGTTTGAATGGCCTATGAGTGCAATGGAACAGAATTTATATCAATGTATGGTGACATAACCGAGATCGACGTGGACGGCATCGTCATAGCATCGTCTCCTGACCTGAGCATGGATGCGGGGATCGCATGCAAGATCAGGGACACGGGGGGACCTTCAATCGAGGAGGATGTGGACAAGCACAAGGGAGCATCTCCCGGGTCTGTCATCACCACCCATTGCGGCACGCTCGAGGCATCGCATCTCTTCCACTGCGTAATCCTTGATGAAGACAAGACGGCCGACCCCGACATATTGCGTTCGTGCGTGAGGGACATGTTCGAGAAGGCACGCGAGCTTGGTGCTACAACGCTGGCGCTTCCCGCACTCGGGTCCGCATTCAAGGGGCTCTCCCCGAAGATGTCAACAGACATCATCGTATCCGAGGCCAAGGCGATGGTGGAGCAATACACCGGCGCGTTCAAGAAGATCTACTTCGTCGTATGCGATCCGACGCCGTACCGGTATTACAAGAAAGCGCTCAAGAAGCACTGCACGTAGGGGATACCATGGACGCATCGAAATTACCTTCCGCATCATTTCCGACGAAGTACGGCACGTTTTGCATCTATGCGTTCAAGGAAGGACGCATGGAGCATCTAGCGTTGGTCAAGGGCGACGTGTGCGACAAGGACGATGTCCCCGTGCGCATTCATTCGCAGTGCATCACTGGCGATGCTCTGGGTTCGTTGCGCTGCGACTGCGGCGTGCAGCTCGACCATTCGCTCGAATACATCGGGGCCCAGGACAGTGGCATTCTCTTCTATCTGGGCCATGAGGGCCGGGGCATCGGCCTTTTCAACAAGATAAAGGCATACGAGCTCCAGGACAGGGGGGACGATACCGTCGAGGCGAACGAGCGGCTCGGATTTGAAAGCGATATGCGCGATTATGGCATCGTAGCAGATTTTCTCATATCATTTGGCGTGCGTTCCGTTCACCTCATCACCAACAACCCGTCGAAGCTCGACGACCTTACAAGGAAGGGTGTCGTCGTCACACAACGCATCCCCCTCATCGTGCCACCCAACAAGTTCAATGCGTTCTATCTCCAGACAAAGCGAGAGAAGATGCACCATATCTTCGGATGATACAATGTCATGTGATGATGTATACTTCATGGGACGCGCGCTCATGCTTGCGCGCAAGGGTCATCCCTCTCCCAACCCTCGCGTCGGTGCCGTGGTCGTCAGGGATGGCATCATCATTGGAGAGGGGTTTCATGAATGTGCGGGCATGCCCCATGCGGAGGTCAACGCAATGAAGGGCATTGATGCCAACGGTGCAACACTCTATGTGACCCTCGAACCTTGCTCGCACCATGGTCGCACCCCGCCCTGCACAGATGCCATCATCAGGGCCGGCATCGAACGTGTGGTGTGCGCCATGCGCGACCCCAATCCAAAGGTTGATGGACTACGGCTTCTCAAGGAAGCGGGGATAACGGTCGAGGTCGGCGTCCTCGAAGCCGAGTCCAGGCGCCTCAACGAGGCGTTCATTCGATACATCGATACCAAACGCCCATTCACGGTGCTCAAGTGTGGCATGAGCCTTGACGGCAAGATCGCCACGAAGACGGGTGAATCGAAGTGGATCACATCGGAGTCTTCCCGCGAACGGTCTCGCTCGATGCGGGAGAACTTCGATGCGATACTCGTCGGCATCAACACCGTCATGGCCGACGACCCCATGCTTCGCTCAGGTGGAACAAAGGACCCCACAAGGATCATCCTCGACAGCACGCTTCGCATCCCGCGCGAAAGCAATGTGCTCTCGGACGGCAACGTGCTTGTTGTCACCACCAGTCGGGCTGGTGAGGCCCGATTGAGAGCACTCAAAGACGATGGCATCGAAGTGCTCGTCTGCGGCGAGACGGAGGTCGACCTTGCAACCCTTCTCAAAGTGTTGGGCGAGCGAGGCATATCGTCGCTTCTCGTGGAGGGGGGAAGCACCGTCCATGGAAGCTTTGTGCGAGCGGGTCTTGTCGACAAGGTGCTTTTC
>DSAJ01000160.1 GCA_011372835.1 Methanomicrobia archaeon
CCCGGGATACGCCCCTGGTTGCCGTTAAACGCTATGCCCGTAATGAGGGGATTGAACGCCGGCATCATTATCATGCCGGCGTTCAATCCCCTCATTACGGGCATAGCGTTTAACGGCAACCAGGGGCGTATCCCGGGGTCGCTCTTTCGATCACATTCGGTCGAAGAGCTCTCTATGACGGCATATCTCCTTGATGGAACATATCTTGGCCACGTTGCGGACATCACATGAAGCATCAGCCATCCTATCGGATGCGTATGGCAAAAAAGGGGTGCATGAGCGCCTTTTGTGCGTAGCGCTCATGGGTCCGCTGATAAAACATCCTCATATGAGGAACGAACCGTTCTCGTAGAACAGCTCGCCGTCGGCATAGACCTTGCCGCCGTCCCTCATGTCCTTGAGTATGTCGAGGTGTATGGACGATTCGTTCTTACCAATGCTGGGATCGGGAGAGAGCCCGAGTGCGAGATGCATCGTGCCGCCCATCTTCTCGTCAAAGAGCATCTCTTTGATGAACTCCTTCGCACCGTAGTTGGTGCCGATGGCGATCTCGCCCACCTTGTTTGATCCCTCATCAAGCGCAATGACGTCGTCAAGGAGCTTCTGGCCCTTGGCGGCAGACGCTGAGACGACCTCGCCGTCCTTGAACGTGAGGCGCACGTCCTCGATCTCGTTTCCCATGTAGATGAGGGGGTAGGTGAACCGTATCGTACCCTGGGCGCTGTCCTCGACTGGGCATGTGAACACCTCGCCGTCGGGAAAGTTGATGTGGCCGTCGCAGTTGAGCCAGGTTCTTCCTTTCGTGGAAAACGTTATGTCGGTATCCTGTCCAACATACCTGATCTCGTCCTTTTTGTTGAGCCATGTGCATATCATTTCCTGTTTGGCAGAGATGTCCTTCCATGCCTGGATGGGGGTCATCCTCGCCGAAGAGGCAGGCGTTGTAGACGAATTCCTCAAACTGTAAAAGCGACATCGATGCCTCCTGCGCCTGCGCGTCGGTGGGATAGGCCGTGAGCACCCACTTGTATTCTCCTCTTCGTTCTCGTTCGCTCACTGCCTTGATCATGTCCGCATATGCCTTCTGGGCACGAGCGAGCCTGGAAGAATCGACTCGTGAAAACGCCTTCGTGTTCGTCTCTGCGATGAACTCTAAGGCCCTGTCAACGGTACGGTAGAGATAATCGATGGATATGTCAACCTGGTCGAGCTGCGCATCGCTGGCGTTTTCGAAAAAAATCTCCTTGGCGTGGTGCGATTCGGGATAAATGATAGGATGTGCCCCTGCCTTTAGGACCTCTTTGTATGCCTCTAACATGGCTTGTTCGGCGCACGTGGGTCCAATGATGAGGACCTTCATCCCTTCCTTGACCCCTGCTGAGTAATTGACCATGACATTTGCAAGCTTTTCAAGATAATCTCCTTTCACGATAATCACATTTGAAATAGATGCGGGGAAGATAAAAAGGTTAACTGCATGAAAAAAGATTATTGTGAAGGCTCGTTATTATGGGAGCATAAAAATATGACATCCTCGCCATGCACGTGGCGTTGTTCCACTCTGAAACTATGCTCTATGGACTCGCCAATCTCGTCGAACATGGGCTTGTTCAGATAGGTAAGGAGACAGCGCCCACGCGGATGCAGCACGCGCCCCACTTCACTCAGGGCGGCATGGTAGTCTGAAATGTTTTGAAGCACGGTAAACGAGAAGATCCAGTCAAAATGATCGTTGGGGAAGGGTATATCCGTCGCATCAGCCTCTCTCACGTTCATGCGTCGTGCCGCCAGCCTGAGCATGCCGGACGATATGTCAATGCCCTCGATGTCTGGTCCCAGGTATTCTGCAAGCAAGCCCGTGCCGCAGCCTACATCAAGCACCCTCCCGCATATGGGGCCTGTAAGCGATAGTGCAAATCTATACTTGCCCCGCTGGATGGACCTGTAGCGAGCATCATAGGAGGGTGCGGAAGCATCGTAGCTTGCTGCAATGTCCTTTTCCATGTTGAACACACATCCCTAACCAGTAAAAAAATCTTTGCCCACATGCATCGGGGAAGGGGTGAACACTTTGCAATCCCTATCTGATGGCGAGCACGAGCATGAGTGTGAGAAGCCCTCCCAACGCTGTGTTGATATAGGGCAGGAACCAGTAGACGCGCTTGATATCCAACGTGTCGTCTGCAAGTAGGGCAGCCGGGACGAGAGGATATGCCAGAGACAGGAAACTGAGCACGTGCATGTCACTCAGCATAATGGCGAGCATGGCCAATATGCCCCAGAAAACGAGGCATAGCGCAAGTGAAGCCCGATACCCCAGGAGGGTCGCTGTCGTGCGGATGCCCGCTGCCGCATCGTAGGTGATGTCAGGAATAGCGGAGAAAAGGTGCATGGCGGCGATGTGGCAATACCCCGCCACAACAAGGGCAAGCGAGGGAAGCTCGCCAGCGGCGAGATGATACGCAAATATGCCGGGCATCACGTAGAGCATGTTCGAGGAGAAGTCGATGAACGGTATGCCCTTGAATCGCAGCGGAGGGGCGCTGTAGAAGTAGGAAAGCACGAGGAACACGG
>DSAJ01000109.1 GCA_011372835.1 Methanomicrobia archaeon
ACATTATCCATCGACCTCTCAGATGAGGAGATCGACTCCCGGATGCGGGAGCTTAAACCAAAGAAACGTGAGCTCACAGGATACCTGAAGCGCTACGCAGCGCTGGTGGGCTCAGCCGACAAAGGCGCAATACTACACGACACCATGCAAGGTGACTCACCATGAAACTGACTGGATCTCATATCCTCGTGGAATGCTTAAAGAAGGAGGGAGTGGACGTGCTCTTCGGGTATCCTGGCGGCACCATCATGCCGTTCTACGATGCCTTATACGATGAGCGCGATATCACGCACATCCTCACGCGACACGAACAGGGGGCGATACATGCCGCAGACGGCTACGCCCGCTCGACGGGACGCGTGGGCGTATGCGTGGCGACGTCCGGTCCCGGAGCGACGAACTTAATTACCGGGCTTGCCACAGCGTATCAGGACTCGATACCTGTGGTGGCACTCACCGGCCAGGTGCCGACACACCTCATCGGAACGGACGCGTTCCAGGAGGCGGACATCTTCGGCATCACCGCGCCCATAACGAAGCACAACTACCTCGTGAAGGACGTTCGAAACCTTGCATCAGTGATACGCGAGGCGTTCTACATCGCACGTACCGGCAGGCCGGGACCCGTCGTCGTGGACCTTCCCAAGGACGTGCTCACGTCCGAGACCGAGTTCTACTATCCCAAGCGCGTGAATCTGCTTGGCTACAAGCTCATCGAGGCTGGCCACTCGTCGCAGATCGCCATGGCGGCCAATGAGATAGCGAAGGCGAAGCGCCCCCTGATCCTTTCAGGCGGTGGCGTCATCATGGCCGATGCGTCAGAGGAGCTCCTCGAGCTGGCGACTCGTGCGAAGATCCCTGTGGCAAACACGCTCATGGGAACGGGTTCGTTCCCGCAGAACAACGAGCTTTCGCTTGGCATGATCGGCATGCACGGGACGGCGTATGCCAACTATGCGATGTGCGAGTGCGACTTGCTCATCGCCCTCGGGACGAAGTTTTCCGACCGTGTGACGGGAAAGATATCCGAGTTCGCACAGAACGCACGCATCATACACATCGACATCGATCCTGCGGAGATCGGCAAGAACGTGCGTGTCGACATACCCATCGTGGGCGGCCTCAAGGAGACATTAGTCGAACTGCTCAAGGAAGTGGGCGAGCCGGGTGACACACAGGTATGGCTTGACAAGATCGCCGACTGGAAGGAGCACTATCCGCTGCACTCGCCTAACGAGTCGGTGCTCAATCCGCAGTTCATCATGGAGGAGATCTATGACCTTACCAAGGGCGATGCGATCATCGTGACCGAGGTGGGCCAGTGCCAGATGTGGGGCGCCCAGTACTATACGTATACGAAACCACGTTCGTTCATCAGCTCGGGTGGTCTCGGGACGATGGGATATGGATTCCCTGCCTCTCTTGGTGTCAAGTATGCTCATCGAGATACGCCCGTTTTCAACATAGCAGGCGACGGTAGCATACAGATGAACATTCAGGAGCTCGCAACGGCTGTCTTCAACAAGCTCGATGTTAACATCATCATTATGAACAACGGTTACCTTGGCATGGTGCGCCAGTGGCAGGAGCTCTTCTATGACAAGCGCTATGCAGCTACACCGCTTGGCGGCAATCCTGACTTCGTGAAGCTCGTCGAGGCGTACGGCGGCCAGGGGGCTCGCGTGACGAAAAAGGAGGAGCTACGACCAGCGCTTGAACAGGCGCTCTCGTCAGGTACGGTCAACATCATCGACTGCGTGATCCCGAGCGAGGAGAAGGTGTATCCCATGGTTGCGCCCGGTGCGTGCATACGCAACATGATAGGGGTGGGCGAATGAAGCATACGATCGCTGTGCTCGTTCGCGACAGCCCCGGCGTGCTTGCGAAGATCTCGGGCCTTTTCAGCCGGCGCGGATACAATATCGAGAGCCTTGCCGTGGGTCATTCGGAGACGCCCGGTGTCTCACGCATGACGATCATCGTAGAGGGCGACGAGAAGGCGCTTGAACAGATTAAAAAGCAGCTCAACAAGCTGATCGACACGATCAAGGTGGTCGACCTCGATCCCAACAAGTCAGTAAGCAGGGAGCTTGCACTTATCAAGGTCAAGGTCAACGACACACAGCAGCGCTCCGAGGTCATCCAGATGGTGGATGTGTTTCGTGCCAAGATCCTTGACATCAGCGAGCAGTCGGTGACGGTCGAGATCACGGGGCGACAGGACAAGGTCCAGGCGCTCATCGAGCTGCTTGAGCCGATTGGCATCAAGGAGATAGTGCGAACGGGCGATGTGTCACTTGCCCGTGGCCTGAAGGTGGTAACGTTACCGAAGAAGCCAAAAAGATAATAAAGCGTCTACTTGACGTATGTACATTGACACAATGAGGTGAATCATATGGCAAATATGTATTATGAGAAGGATGCTGACCTGAAGTATTTGAAAGGCAGGAAGGTCGCAGTCATAGGATATGGAAGCCAGGGCCGTGCCCAGGCACTCAACTTGAAGGATAGTGGCATCGACGTCGTCGTCGGCCTTCGAAGGAACAGCACGTCGA
>DSAJ01000003.1 GCA_011372835.1 Methanomicrobia archaeon
AGCGAATACAGGTCCATAATCAAACACGCCAATGTCGATTGATGTGAACGCCATGGACCTTCTTCCCTTCCGACGCGACCGCGGCTCCCTTGCCATGGGCATTGACGAGGCGCTGCTCGAAGCGCGCGTTGAGGGATCGATCGGCGACTTGGTGCGATTCTATCAGTTTTATCCTTCAGCGGTCACGCTCGGCCGATTCCAACGCATCGACGCGTCTGTCCGACGCGACGTATGCGAGCGCGAGGGCATTGATATCACCCGAAGGACGACAGGGGGGGGCACGGTCTTCCACGACGCTGCCGGCGAGATAACGTATGCCGTCATCATGGCTGTACCACCGGACCTTGACACGATCACGCGTTCGTACGAGCGCATATGCTCGGGACTCGTTGCTGCGCTTGACGTCCTTGGCATCGAGGCTGTGTTTAGCCCCATCAACGACGTGGTGATCGGTACGAAAAAGATCTCCGGATCGGCCCAGACGCGACGACGAGGCATCTTGCTCCAGCACGGGACCCTCCTCTACAAGACCGATATCGAGCAGATGGCGCGCGTCCTCAATGTTTCTTCCGAGAAGCTCTCTGACAAACATGTTGCCTCGCTTGCAGAGCGCGTAACGACCATAGAACGTGAACGTGGCACGACCTCGTTCGAGGACGTGATGGACGCACTGCATTCAGGATTCTCATCCATACTCGGTGACCTGGCAAAGAGCGAGCTCCCTCCTGAAGTGATCGAGCGCGCACACGAGCTTGAAAATGCCAAGTACACTGATTTAACGTATATCCTTTCAAGATAGAGGTGCGTCCACCCTTGAGGAACGCATCGGTTCCGTTGGGACACCGTCGATGTCGCTTCGAACAACGGCCAGAACTGAGAAATATTTATATTGTCGCTCATCAATGCTTGTATGGTGATTTTTTGACCTATGAACAGCAATTAGCGAAGATCCTTACCAATTATTCCCTTACGATACAACCAGGACAAGAAGTGGCAATATTCGGGGACGTTGCTGCAAAGCCCCTGCTCAAGGAGATCTATGCCGAAGTGCTCAGGCTGGGGGCTCATCCCACGCTCGTGCCCATGTTCGGCGAGTTCAAGGAGATCTACTTCAAATATGCATCCGAGGAACAGCTCTCGCACGAAAGCTACATCTCCAAGGCATTGTACGGCACTACCGACCACATCATCAATGTGTGGACGGAAACGAACACGAAACGATTGAGCGCCGTCGACCCCCACAAGATCACGATGAATCAGAAGGCAAACACAGCGATCATCAAGACGCTGATGGACCGCGAGGCGCGCGGCGAGCTCTCATGGACGCTTACCGTCTACCCGTCAAACTCCCTTGCACAGGAGGCGTCGATGTCGCTGCTCGACTACAATGACTTCGTCTACAAGGCGTGCCATCTCGACAGTGACGACCCCATCGCCGAATGGAAGGCGATATCGGACCACCAGGCCACGATATGCGAATGGCTCAACGCCAAAAAGAAGCTTCACTTCATTGGCGAGGACACAGACCTTACGATGTCCATCGACGGAAGGACGTGGGTCAACTGCGATGGCAAGAAGAACTTCCCCGACGGGGAGGTCTTCACAGGGCCGGTCGAGGACACGGTCAACGGCACGATCCGCTTCACCTATCCGCTGATCTACCTTGGAAACGAGATAGAGGACGTGCGGCTCACGTTCAAGGACGGCGAGGTCGTCGATTCGTCCGCCACCAAGGGCGAGGCGCTCCTCAAACAGGTCCTCGAGATCGATGAGGGCTCAAAACGCGTCGGTGAGATAGCCATCGGCACGAATTACGGCATCACACGGTTCACGAAACACATGCTCTTCGACGAGAAGATAGGCGGAACGATGCACCTTGCCCTCGGTCGCTCGATCCCCGAGTCGGGCGGGACCAACATGTCGGCGATACACCTTGATATCCTCAAGGACATGACCAACGGCGGGAGAGTCTATGCTGACGACGAGCTCTTCTACGAGAACGGCAAATTCCTCATCGGAGGGTGAATATCATGGCAGACGAATACATGAAGAAGATGGCGTCGTTGCTTGTCAACTACTCCACACAGGTAGGGGAAGGCGACGTGGTGGTCATCGCGGCCGATGCGTCGGCGCGCGACATGATGCTCGAGATCTACCGTGAGGTGCTACGCGCAGGCGGCATACCCATGATCGTACCACAGTTCGAGGATGCAAGCTACATCTTCTATGCTACCGCGAGCGATGCGCAACTCGATGCCGTCCATCCGCTCATGGACGACATAGCAAAAAAGACCGACGTATCGATCCAGCTCCTTGCAGGAACGAACTTGAAGAGCCTCTCGACCATCGACCCCTCGAGAATTGCACGCCGCAGCAAGGCGCAATCGTATCTCATGGAAATCTTCATGGAACGACAGGCAAAAAAGGAACTACGCTGGGTCCTTGGCCCCTATCCATCGCCCGCCTACGCCCAGGAGGCGTCGATGTCGACCGAGGCATACAAGGAGTTCGTCTATAGTGCGTGCCTCCTCGACGCCGACGATCCGG
>DSAJ01000043.1 GCA_011372835.1 Methanomicrobia archaeon
GCGCAGCGACCTTCTTGTACTGCTGCTTGAGGATGTAGGACTCAAACGATACCATGTGAAACCATGCAAACCGAACTATATAAAATTAACCAATGGAAAAAGGGGGTTAATCAAAAAACTCTTAAGATGTGTCACCACGTCACGCATGAGGGAAAAGAGCGATCCAGAGCCCCACGTTTCATATCCGTAGGAGAGAAACGACGCCACGACTAAAAGCAAGCCGCCAACGGCACTTATGGGTCTTCGTACATCCATCATTACACCTACTCCATTTTTTTTTTCGGGAATAAATAAATACATTGTGGGGAAACCCCTTATTCAAACTCGATAGTGCCATCGGGATGCATTTTCCTGATGCGTACGAGTGAATGGATGGGTACGTCCTCGCGTTCGAACTGAGACCTGCCGTTCAAAAAGACCTTTTCGATGGCAGCGCCGATGCCAACGAGCGTGGCTCCGGAGGCGTCGATGATGTCGCAGAGCGCCTTGATCGTATGCCCCCATGCGATGAAATCATCGATGATGACGATCCTGTCCAAGGGCGAGAGGAAGGGTCGCTTGACGATGAGATCCATCACTTGCTGCGTCGTCGCAGAGCGCGCAGTGCCGCGATAGACGTCGCCGCCCATCGTCGACGGTCTCGTCTTTCGCGCATAGATGACGGGTATGCCAAGATGCAAGCCTGTTGCCAGTGCGGGCGGGATGCCCGAGACCGCAGCGGTCATGACCTTGGTGGGCGCGCATTCCTTGAAAATGCCGGCAAACGCGCGGCCTATCTCATCGAGCAGCACCGTATCGACCTGGTGATTGAGAAATGAGTTGACGATGAGGATGCGTTCCGAGAGGACGACCCCTCGTTCGCGAATGGCATCCTTGAGCGATTCCATGTGTACACCTAGCACGGTTCTATCGTCTGGGGTGGTTTGTGGGAGATGAAGTATGACACCGAGACGACATCCTCGAGCTCGTTGGTGATACGCGTGCTGATGCGTTCGAGTAGGTCCCATGGAAGTTTCACGAAGTTTGCCGTCATCGCATCGACCGATTGTACGACGCGAAGTCCGACGACACGACCAAACCGGCGCTGGTCGCCGACGACGCCGACGATACGGTCCTCGAAGAGCACGGCAAACGATTGCCATACCTGCTGGTACCATCCCGCGGAGCGCAGCTCGTCGTCAAGGATCGCCGATGCCTCGCGCACGATGCGAATGTTGTCGTCAGTGACGGGACCCGTGATACGTACCGCAAGGCCGGGTCCGGGGCACGGGTGCTGATTGACCACCGAATCGGGAAGCCCGAGCTTGGCGCCAACGACGCGCACCTCGTCCTTGTAGAGCTCGCGCAGCGGCTCGACGAGGCCTGAAAAATCAAGGGTCTCGGGAAGGCCCCCGACGTTGTGATGCGACTTGATCGTATCAGCATTGTCGGTGGAGCCGCTCTCGATAACGTCGGGATAGATCGTGCCCTGCACGAGATAGGTGGCGCCGACCTTCTTTGCTTCCTCCTCAAAGACCTTGATGAACTCGTTGCCGATGACCTTGCGCTTCTCCTCGGGGTCGGTGATGCCCTCAAGCTTGGAGAAGAACCGGTCCTTGGCATCGACGACGATAAGATTGAGCGAGTCCCCGAACGTCTTTTCGACAAACGCACGTTCATGTTTTCGCAACAGTCCATGGTCGACGAAGATGGCATGCAGGCGCTTTCCAAGCACGTTGGCCGCAAGCATTGCTGCAACGGACGAGTCGACACCGCCTGAGAGCGCGATGATGGCCTTCTGATCTCCGATGACATCTGCGATGCGCCGCTGCGTCTGTTCGATGAAGTCCTCTATTGTCCAGTCACGCTCGATGCCCGCGATGGTGAGGAAGTTGTCAAGCACCTTGAGGCCATGGGGTGTGTGATTGACCTCTGGATGGAACTGCAGTGCGAAGAACGGAAGCCTGTCGTGACGTATCGCAGCAGGAACGTCGTGTGAGGTGGCAATGATCGAGAAGTCATCAGGCAGGCGTTCAACCGAATCGCCGTGGCTCATCCAGGTCTGTTCCCGACTGTCCATGTCGAAGAAGAGCGGGTCGTCTGTCGTAGATATGGTCGCGATGCCGTACTCGCGGCGTCCCCTGCCAACGGCACCGCCGAAGAAGTGAACGAGGTGGTGCATGCCGTAGCAGATGCCAAGCGTGGGTATCCCCTTGTCGCGAAGATGATTGATGAGCGCATCGTTTCGCGGCGCGTTGGCATCGTAGACGCTTGCAGGGCCGCCCGAGAGGATGACCGCATCGGCGGTGACCTCCTCTGGTCGCACCGAGCTCTCGCGGACCTCAGAATAGACGTTGAGCTGGCGTATTCGCCGAGCGATGAGATGTGTGTACTGACTTCCAAAATCTACCACTAAAACAGTGCCCATATAACCACGTTCATTGTAATGGAGAAAACTTTAAAAAGTTTATTAGTCACAAATATGCTTATGAATATGCTAGAGAGCATGAAGTACAGGATGCGTGCGGTGCAAGTGCTCAAGATGCTCAAGCGGTGGTATACC
>DSAJ01000033.1 GCA_011372835.1 Methanomicrobia archaeon
GATATAATCCGCTCGAGACGCTCACGTGCGTGCGTGGTGGCATGTTCTGCCTTGGCGCGGGCGGTGATATCATAGACCATGACGAGCGCCCGTGTGCCAGCGGTATCCTCGTGGAGGTCATCAAGGATCGATTCGTCGGCATGGAATGGAAACGAGAGGACCGAATCGACAGGGGGAAGCTCAAAGGGAAGGATGGTAAGGGAGGCGACCTTTTTCGTGCCGTTGACACGGGCCGTTATCTCGGTGCTGACCCGCTTCCTGGACGAGAACACATCCTCGCACTGCGCATGCAGGTCAAGGGCGCATTGGGGGAACGTCGTGTCGAAGGATGCTCCGATGACGGTATCTTGCGAACGTTCGACCCACGACAGATACGCGGGATTTGCTTGAAGGACCGTGCCCTCGCGATTGACAACGGCGATCCCCACGTTCACGTTCTCGATGACGCTCGATGTAAAGAGATTCGACTCTACGAGGCGCATCTCGAGCTTGATGCGCTGGGTGATGTCCTGTCCTATGGATATGATGCCTGTGACGGTGCCATCCTCGTCCTTGATGGGGCTGTTGTACCACGAGACGATCACGGACCCCTTCTGCTCGTCGTTGAGCACGTTGATATTCCTGTCAAGCTTGCCGTTTTCAACGACCCATTTCAACCGCTGTGTCACTCGGTGGAAGTCCCCCTTCGGGACGATGCTGGTAAATTCGTCCCATCCGAACGCCCCGTCCTTGGAAAATCCGCCCAGCGCCGCAAGTTGGGAGTTGATGGAGCGCACGTTCAGGTCTGCGTCGAATATGACAATGTAGTTGTTGGCAGCATCGAGCAGATTCGAGATGATGTGGCGTTCATGTTCAAGCGAGGTCACGAGACGCGCGTTTGAAAGCGCGATGGCGAGGATGTCTGCCATGGTCTCGAGGAGACGCACCTCCACGCCGCCAAAGACATGTTGCTCCAAAAGCTCGAAGTTCAAGACACCGTATACGACGCCGCGGGAACGTATGGGCACGGCGACCTCCGATTCGACCGGCCCCTCGGCCGAGCCCTGTATGTAGAGGGGGTCACCCTGGCGACGCTCCATGATATAGCGCTTGCCGGTCGCGGCGACATGTGAGATGATGCCCCTGCCCTTTTCAATGGGATACGCATATCCGCTCTCTGCCTCCCCCCCTCCGTACTTGACGACCGTTTCGCCCCGCGAGGGGTCGTTTAACGTCAGCATGAACGTATCATATTCGGTGATCTGTTCGATGATGGTCGCTGCGCGCTCCACGATCCGCTCTTCATCGGTAAGGCCGATGATCTCTGCCACGAGCGAGCAGAGCAGGGATATGCGCTCCTCGTTGTCGACTTCTGCGGTCACGTCGCCCCCGATGCAGACCGCACCACGCACGACCCCCCCTTCGCCCCTGAGAGGAAGGACGCGCCACTGCACATGGGAGTGATCGCCACGGGGCGTGTAGAGCGGGAATGTCGCAGACAGCGGTTCGCCAAGCAAGAGGACGTTTGCGACGAGCTGTTTCATGCGGCGATAGCTCTCGTCGTCAAGGAACTTGTGCCACTGGGCAAGCGTCGGCATCGATGCGCTCGTCTGGCCGGTGTAGCGTACAAAGGCCGAGTTGACGTACTGTGTGGCCTGTTCGCTGTCAACGACGATGAAGTAGTGATGCGAGCTGTCAAGGACGTTGCTTATGAGCGAGTACCTTCCCAGGTCCTCAAAGTATGAATCGGCCTTGAGCAGCGCGCACGAGATGAGCCCGCCGCAGCGCGTAAGGACCTCCATGTCGCAGAGGGGCGGCGCATCCTCGCTCGTCACGAGCTCGATGAAGCCGCGAACGCCACCCTCCTCTGTAAGCGGTACGAGGATGATCATGGGTGCGCTGACGCCGTATGCGCGGCCACAATCCTCGAGATAGGTATTGTTTGTTGCGATGCGTGCACGCTTGCCCGCGACCATGGCGGCTATGTCGGGATCGCCAGATGAACGGTCTCGAGCGATATCGTCATTCGGGATCTTTCCCGCCGTGGAGAAATGAACAAAGCGCTGGTCCTTCTCACGAAGGAAACACGATGCATACGAGAAAGAGTCGTGGCGAATGAAGAGCGCAAGGCTCGCTGCGATGATCGACTTTCGGTCCTGTTCGGTCGAGAGCGCCTCGATGAGCCCCCCGAGGAGCGCAAGGTAGGTGGCAGAGGGGTCGAGAACGAAGACGCCGTGTTCCTGCCCTCCCAACTCCATGGGCGTGAAGTGAAGGGTCACGGAGTGGCCGTTATGGCCTGCACGATCGATATGGACGGTGCACGTGCATGGGCGGGAGAAACCTTCGCTTTCGGATTCGATTATGCGATACGCCTCTTTGCCGAGCGCATCAACTAGCCGGATACGCTCATACGTTTCAGTTCCTTGTCCTCTTGCAAGCGCAGAAGGGAGGAAGCTCTCAACAACGGTACCCTCACGTGTTACGAATACGCCCCATGTACAGTGGGTTGCATCGTCCTGATGCCCGGTGTCGGTGCCGCGTCGTGCCGCTATGTGTCCCAC